>CAZUAM010000405.1:0-6795 GCA_964618095.1 uncultured Planctomycetaceae bacterium
TTGTCATTGTTGTGACAAAAAAGTGACTCCAATGTACTGATACTTGCCCCCTACCGGCTACAGCTTGTAATCCTTAATCTTCCGATACAGCGTTCTCTCGCCAATCCCCAGCATCTGCGCGGCCTCTTCCCGGTTTCCGCCGGTCACGCGCAGCGTCTCCGCGATGAACAACCGCTCGACCTCTTCCAGCGGCTTGCCGACCAGCGCGGCCAGCGAGGCGGTGGACGTTTCGCCGGGGCTTTCCAGCGGCTCGGTCAGCTCCTCGGGAAGATCGTCGGCGTCCAGCAGCCCGTCGCAGTCCACCACCACCATGCTCTCCACCACGTTGCGCAACTGGCGGACGTTACCCGGCCAGTCGTAGGCCAAAATCTTCCGCCTTGCCGGCGGCGACATGCCCCGGATCTGCTTGCCGTGTTCCTGGGCAAACTGCTTCATGAAGTAATCAATCAGGATCGGGATGTCCTGGCTCCGCTGAACCAGCCGCGGCAGCCGGATGGTCACCACCTTCAGGCGATGATAAAGATCGCTGCGGAAGCTGCCGGACCGGATCGTCTGTTCCAGATTCTGGTTGGTGGCCGAGAGGATTCGCACGTTGACCCTGATCGGCTCGTTGGAGCCCACCCGGGTAATCTCGCCGTTTTCCAATACCCGCAGCAGCTTGATCTGCGTAGCCATGGGCATGTCGCCGACCTCGTCGAGGAACATCGTCCCGCCGTGGGCGTACTCGAACTTGCCCACCCGATCGGTCGAGGCGTCGGTAAACGCGCCTCGGACGTGGCCGAACAGCTCGCTTTCCAGGATGTTTTCGCTCAGCGCGGCGCAGTTCAGTGCCACGAAGGGCTTGTTCTTCCGCGGGCTGTTCTGGTGGATTGCCTGGGCAACCAACTCCTTGCCGGTCCCCGTCTCGCCCTCGATCAACACGCTGGCGTTGGTCGGGGCGATCCGCCGGAGCCGCTCGATCACGTCGCGCATCTGCGGGCTGTCGCCAACGACGCCCTCGAAGCCGAACTTCTCGTCCAGCCGCCGCTTCAACTCCACGTTGGCCCGGCGCAGCCGGGCACTTTCGGCCGCCTTCTCGGTGATCGCCCGAAGCTGGCCCAGGTCCAGCGGCTTCAACAGATAGTTGAACGCCCCCTGCTGCATGGCCTCGACGGCCGAGGGGACGGTGCCGTGGCCGGTCATCAGGATCACCTCGGCGTCGGGCTGTTCGCTCTTCGCCCGCTTGAGGATCCCCAGCCCGTCAACGTCGCTCATCACCAGGTCGGTGATCACCACGTCGAAGGGGGCCTCTTCGATCATTTCTGCCCCCTGGGTGCCGGAGGTTGCCACCCGACAGTGGAATCCAACCCGGTCCAGGCTCTCGGCCACAACCTCGGCGTGGGCCTGGTTGTTGTCGACGATCAGGACTTCGACCGGCAGGCCGGCATGATTGTCGCTCTCTTTCGATTCCGATGCGGTCATGCACAGGATGATACAATATCGAGCGAACTCAGGCCAGAACCCCCCCGATAACGGGGAACGGACGCAAGCAGATTCTCGCACCTGGGTCGGCATGATATAATGCCAGCGAGTGGTATGCGTTTTGTCGGAGCTTGCCTGCCAAACCGGCCGGCAACTGGAGACATGAATCGATGACGCTTGTCGAAACACAGACCGTGGGGCAGGTGCTGCTTCACAATGTTCCTTGGTCTACCTACGAGGTGCTCCTGAGCGACCTGGACCCTCGCGGTACCCGCCTGACTTATGACCGGGGGAACCTGGAAATCATGTCACCTTCTCGCGAGCACGAACGTCTGAAAAGGCTGATCGGCCGAATGATTGAGACCATGACGGTGGAGTGGAACATGCCGATCAGCAGCGGCGGTTCGACCACCATCAAGAGCGAGATGAAGAAGCGCGGCCTGGAACCCGACGAGTGCTACTACGTTGCCAACGAGTCGCGGATGCGCGGCAAGGACGACTTCGACATCAACGTAGACCCGCCGCCGGATCTGGTAGTCGAGGTGGACATCACTCGCAGTTCGCTCAACCGCATGGAACTCTACGCGGCTTTCGGCGTGCCCGAAGTGTGGCGCTATGACGGGAAAGCTCTCCGCGTCGAACTACTCCAGGCCGACGGGACGTACGGCCGCCAGGATCAAAGCAGTGCGTTCCCGTTTCTCCCGCTCGCCGAGATCCCGCGATTTCTCGAGCGGCGCAACGCGACGGACGAGACGACTTGGATTCGTTCGTTTCGCCAGTGGGTGCGAGGCTTGCCCAAGAGTCAAGACGGGTAGCAGCCCGCCGCGGCAAGAGCTGCCCCCACACACTACTTCTTCTGTTCTCTGCCGTCTTGTTCTTTCCTTGTCTTGTCTCTTGGCGTTGTCTGTCTCTCCGCAAGTGGGGGCTGCCCATCCCCGGTTGTTCCAACGAGGGACCAGACAAAGCCCGCAAGCATCCCGGCGGATGCAGCCAATGCCGTATAGATAATCAGGTAGAATGCTCGGTCTTGCGGTTGGAAGGGCTCGACAGAATTCTCGCACCACCACAGCGTCGGGCCGAAAGGGACGCCACATAGGAAACCTACCCAGGCAGCCCGGTTGCAGCCGATGGCGAATATCCCCAAGAAAAGAAACGTTGCAACCAAGAGAAGAAGGAGACGCATCTCCGCTGTCTCGACTGCAAACGCGCTGGAATAGAGCGCAGCAACGAGCGTCAAACTCAACAGTGAGCGAACGCCGAATTGCCAACGGCGAGTCGGCGGCCTCTTCTTCGGGACTGACTCGTTTCGGGACATTGGCGATCAGCGAGGCAGACGCTAGCACGTAGTCACGACTCAACTCTCCGTCGATCATTCGGGGGCCGACTCTTGACATTTGACACCACGACACACTCGGCGGGACGGTCTGTCAGGTGTCAAGCGTCGCCGGCAGTCTCCCCGATTCCCATCCCCTTCTTGCTTTCCCCCAAAAGTCGTGCCGGCACCGGGAGCTTGACCGTAAACTGCGTCCCGCGGCCCGGTTCGCTCTGGAGCGTGATCCTGCCGCCGTGGGCCTCGACGATCTTCCGCGCCGTGGGCAGCCCCAGGCCCGAGCCGCTGCTGCGGGTGGAGAAAAACGCCTCGAAGACCTGCGATTGGGTCTTCTGGTCCATCCCGCAGCCGGTGTCGATCAGGTCCAGGGCCACCCCGTCGGCGGTGCCGTAGGTCCGCACCACCAACTGGCCTCCCTCGGGCATGGCCTGTTCGGCGTTCAGCACCAGGTTCAACAGCGCCCCGCGGAAGGCCTCGCGGTCCAGCAGCACGGTGGGCAGGTCGGCGGCCAGGTAGTCGACCACTTCGATGCCGGCCTCGGCGGCCTTGGGGCGAAAGAAATCCAGCACCTCTTTGACCTGCCCGCTGAGTTCGCTCGGTTGCAGCTTGAGGCGGCGGACCTTGGCGAAGTTCAGAAAGTCGTCCAGCAGGTCCTGCAGCCGCTGGCATTCCCGCTGCACCACGTCCACCTTCCTCAGCGCGCGGCGCTCGCGCGGAGACTCGCCCCCGCCGAAGTCCTCGGCCAACAGCTCCATGTTCAGGCTGATGGTCGAGAGCGGGTTCTTGATCTCGTGGGCCAACGCGCCGGCCAGCCGGGCGATCTCGGTGTACTGATCGACCAGCTTCTGGTTGACGTCCTCGGCGGTGGATTGGGAGCCTGAAGTCATGTTCGCGCGGGACGAGCCCCGCCGCCAAAGGTCAATCAACGATACCGGGGGGGAGAGGGAAGCAGGTTCGCTTCTTGAGGAAAAGAGAGAAGCAAACCCGCCCCCTTTTCCTACCCTTCATACCTCGGCTCACTTGGAGGCGTTCTCGCCGTTGGAGCCTTTCTTGGCCAGCTCTCTCATGGCCACCCGCCGGCTGAGCTTCACGCGGTCCTGGTCGTCGATGGCGATCACCTTGACCTGCATCTCGTCGCCGACCTTGCAGACGTCGGCGACGCTGGAGACGTACTCGTCGGACAGCTCGCTGATGTGGCAGAGTCCGTCTTTGCCCGGCAGGATCTCGATGAAGGCCCCAAAGTCTTTCACGCTGGTCACCCGACCGTCGTAGATCCTGCCGATCTCCACCGACGCGGTCAGGGCCTCCACCCGCTCCAGCGCCTCCCGGGCCCCTTCGGCCACGTGGCTGGCGATGGTCACCGTGCCGTCGTCCTCGACCTCGATCATCGCTCCGGTGGCCTCCTGGATGGCGCGGATCGTCTTGCCGCCCGGGCCGATCAGCAGGCCGATCTTCTCCGGGTCGATGCGGGTCCGCAGCAGGCGTGGCGCCCACTTGGAGATCTCCTTCCGGGGCCGCGGAATCGCCCTGAGCATCGCCCGCAGAATCTCGATCCGTGCTTCCCGCGACTGTTCCAGGGCGGCGCGGATGATTTCCTCGCTGACCCCGTCGATCTTCAGGTCGAGCTGGATGCCGGTAATGCCGTTCTGGGTCCCGGCGACCTTGAAGTCCATGTCGCCATAGTGGTCTTCCTCGCCGAGGATGTCGGTCAACAGTACCCAGCGCTCGCCTTCCTTGACCAGTCCGATGGAGATCCCGGCCACCGGGTTACTGATGGGCACGCCGGCAGCCATCAACCCCAACGTGGCCCCACAGACACTGGCCATCGAGCTGGAACCGTTCGATTCCAGGATGTCGGAGATGATGCGGATGGTGTAGGGGAAGTCGTCGGGGTCGGGCAGGACCGGCTTGACGCTGCGTTCGGCCAGCGCCCCGTGACCGATCTCGCGGCGGCCCGGTCCGCGGATGGGCCGGCACTCGTTGACCGAAAACGGTGGGAAATAGTAGTGCAGCATGAACTTCTGGGAGTACTCCTCGACCAGCCCGTCCACCCGCTGCTCGTCACGCCCCGTTCCCAGGGCCACGGTCACCAGGGCCTGGGTCTCGCCCCGCTGGAACAAGGCCGAGCCGTGCACTCGCGGAAACAGGTCCACCTCGCAGGTAAGCGGGCGCAGCGACCGGTAGTCCCGTCCGTCGGATCGCCTTCCCGCGAGGATCTGGTCGCGGACCACCCGGCTCTCCAGATCACGCCAGGTCGAATCGAACCTCCCGGCCTCGATGGCATCTTCGGCCTGCGGGTCGGGGATCATCTCGGCCAGCGCGCGTTCCTTCAGCGCCGCGCAGGCTTCGGCTCGGGCGAGCTTGCCCTCGGCCCGCTTGGCCTCCACCAAGGCGTCGTAATACCTCTCCTTGAGCCTCTCGAACAGGTCGTCGGCCTCTGGGATCTCGTACTGGGCCTTTCCCACGCCCAGCTTCTCCATCAACTCCCTCTGCATTTCGCAGATCTCCCGGATGTACTGGTGGGCCGTGGTGATGGCCTCGGCCATCAGGTCCTCGGGCATCTCGCGGGCGAAGCCCTCGATCATCAGGATCGACTCCTGGTTGCCGGAGACGATCAGGTCCAGCTCGCTTTCCTCCAGGGCTTCGTGGGTGGGGAAGAGGACGATCCGGTCCCGAACGCGTCCCACACGCACCGAGGCGATCGGGCCCTTAAAGGGCATCGGCGAGACGGCCAACGCGGCCGAGGCACCGTTCATCGCCAACACGTCCCCGTCGTTCTGCCGATCACTGGCCATCACGAACGTCAACACCTGGACCTCGTCCTGGAACCAGTCGGGAAACAGGGGCCGAATGGGGCGATCGATCAGCCGCGCGGTCAGGGTCTCCTTGGTGGTGGGCCGGCCTTCGCGTTTGAGGAATCCGCCCGGAAATTTTCCGGCGGCCGCCACCCGCTCACGGTAGTCGCAGGTCAGCGGGAAGAAGTCGATCCCCGGCCGCGGGGGGCCGGTCGCGGCCGCACACAAGACGACCGTGTCGCCGTATTGAACCAGACAACTGCCGGCGGCCTGCTTGGCGAGTTCTCCGCTTTCGATGGAAAAGGTCCCCGCTCCGATCTGTCTTTCAACGCGCACTTTCAATGTTCGTTCCTACCTTCCTCTTGATCTACAAGTCCCAGCCAAGCATGGCCCTGGAAGCCGCTGCGGCTCCGGCGCCTGTTGTGCCCGGTGCGGCGCCTGTTGTGGCCGGTCTCCCGACCGAGCCACCTGTTGTGGCCGGTCTCCCGACCGAGCCACGCGCCCCGGCGCGGTCAGAAACCTGCGCCGAACGGGTACCCAGACGGCGTCGTTTCAGCCGGTGGCGCGGGGCTAACGTCGCCCGTAAAGCACAACAAACTTCCCGTCACCGACGCCGTGCTCCGAACAGCGCGCCGACCAGCCAGGCCGGAGAAGACGCCTCGGCTACTTGCGGATGTCGAGACGCCGAATGATGTCGAGGTAACGCTGCGGATCAACCCTCTTGAGATAGTCCAACAGGCGCCGCCGGCGACTGACCAGCATCAACAGACCTCGCCGACAGGCGAAGTCCTTCTTGTGCGCCCGAAGGTGCTCGGTCAACCCGTTGATCCGGGACGTGAGAATGGCGATTTGGACCTCGGGCGAGCCGGTATCCTCGTCGCCCCGCCGAAACTCCCCAATCAACTCTTGCTTCCGCTCTCTGGTAATAGTCATCTGCTACCGCGACTGATCCACCTCGGTCGGCCCTGCACACCTCTTCCGAAGCACGATCCTCCCACCATGGTTACTGGAACTCTCCCTACATTAACGTGATTACAACTCACTCAATCCATCAGTTTAGCGATTGGCCGTGGTTTTGCAACCGTGAAAAAGGCGTTTCCGGCACGATACACCGATTGCCCGCCACAACCCGCCGGAAGCACCGTCTCTCGCGCCTGAAAACAGGGGCTTTGAGAAGGATGGGCGGTGACCATGCAGTTCTGCCCAGAA
>CAZUAM010000406.1:0-6782 GCA_964618095.1 uncultured Planctomycetaceae bacterium
ATGCTTGAATGGGAACGTCGTACAACCCGGCACTGGCGCCCAGCATAAACAGCCAGAGGCAGCTCCAGAAGTAGGCAACTCCGCTGGGATTGCGAACGGGCGACAGCAGGATAGCGCTGATGGCGATTCCGCCGGCGCCCAGCGAGACGATCCCCAGCTCCACCCGTCCGGCCGACCAGAGGCCGGCCAACAAGCTCCCCACGCCCACGCCCAATGCCAGCACGGCCAACAACACTCCGACCTGTTCCTGCCCGACGCCAAGCGGGAAAGCGGCGTACTGATCGACGTTCATCTGGGCCAAGGCAGCCAGCCCCCAGAAGATCATCGTGCCCAAGGCTGCCCGTAACAGCGGCCGGTTCGATGCCAGCCCGCCCAAGTCGCGGACGGTTTGCCCCGCGGCGTTGAAGGGAAACGTCCGTGCGGGATTGGCGCTTCGCAGCGGGTGGATCCGCAGGCTACAAAACAGTCCCACGCCGGCCACGCCGACCAGCGCGGCGGCCCAAATCCACCACAGGTGCTGCGCCGGCGGCCTGGTCAGGACGTAGAGCATATTGCCGGCCACGGTCCCCACCACAATCGCCAGCACCGTGGTCATCCCCACCAGCCCGTTGGCGGCCGAAATCCGGCCGGGGCGGACGATCTCGGGGATGCTGCCGAACTTCGACGGGCTGAACAGGGCGCTTTGCGAACCCATCAAGGCCACCACGCCGAACATCAGGTAAAGGGCAAGCACCGGAGAATAGCCGCCCGAAAGAATCGCGCCCACGCCCAGGAGCATGATCACCACCTCGGCCAGCTTGCAGGCCACGATCACCCTCCGCTTGCTGAAGCGGTCGGCCAGGTACCCGGCCGGGGCGGCCAGCAGGATATAGGGCAGCACGAAGCAGGCCAGGCCCGCCGACAGCGCCACCGGCACGTGTTTCGCCCCGTACAGCTCCCCCACGAGATCCTTGCCGATCGGCACCACCAGCCAGCGGAACATGTTGTCGTTGACCGCCCCAAGGAACTGAGTCAACAGCAACCCCACAAAGCTCCGCGACCGAAGTCCCCCGCGATCGTCCTCCGCCGCGGTCGGCTCGAGTGTCTGGGCCTTCTCAGCGGGCAAGGTGGAATTCCTTTATTGAGTCCTGCACGGACAATGACCTATTGGGTGCCATGGGCGGCTTGTCCGCCCTTGCACCCAGGCCGCGGCAGACAAGCTGCCGCTGGCACCCCGATCATTGGCACCCCGATCATTGGCAAGGCAGGGCTCAATAGCACGGGGGGCAAATTGCAGGATTGCCTCGGCACCTATTATCCCCATCACCCGCAAAATGCGAACAGCAGCAGCCCTTCGGCGACACCGGCCGGTAAGAACCAGGGCGAGCTTCCCCGGAGGATGTAACACCCCTGTTGCCGGACGGCCTCTCAGGCCGTGCTCAGAATTTCCACAACAGCACGGCCCCGTAGTCCAGGTCGTTCGGCTTCGCGCCGCCCGGCGTGCTGTCGTAGCGATCCAGCGCGCTGAGCTTCAGACTGAGGTTCATCTCCCGGTCGATCAGCACCTCCCAACCGGCCCGGGAGGTGAGCCGGAAATCGCCGAAGTCGGTCACGTCGGGCATGTATTCCACCGAGAAGGTCAGCTTCTGCCGCCGGCTGAGCTGATGCTCGAAATCCAGCCCGAACACCGCCTCGGGCACGTAGCTCTCGTCCGGGCTGCCGATTTCGTGGGAGAAGCCGCCACCGGCTCGGGCGGCCAGCAAGGTCGATTCGGTCTTGATCAAGTGATAGCCCAAGCCCACGTCCGCCGTGACCCGCAGGTCGAACATCTTGAACTCGTCGTAATCGACGGTCCCGTGCACAAAGCAGGTCCACGGAGACTCGGGGAAGAGCCGTTCCCAGCGCCAGTCGAGGAACGCCCGGTGCGCCGTTTCCTCCGCCTCGGTGGTGTTCTTGCGGTAGTCCAGGTCCAGTATGAGCGCGTGGTACGGGGTGCTTCGCTTGGCATCGAAGCCCAAGCGGAGATTGAGGGTTTGGCTGTTCCCTTCCGTCCCGTCGAGCCCCAGCTCGAAACTGCCCTCCCAGAGCTTTACCGCCGTCTCCGGCTCGCCGACCGCGTCTTCGGCCGAGGGTCCCGCAAGTTGCGGCTCCACCAGCGTGCGGTCTGCCGGCGGCGGCGTCTCGCCGCTCGGCAGCGGCAGCACTTCAACCGCCGGCAAGCGCCGGACGTCCGGCTGGAAAAACGCGCGGCCGGGATCTCCGCCCGCGTCCTGCGCGCAGACTGTCGGGCCGGCAAGCACTGCGCAGAGGCATCCGACAAGGAGCGATCGCAGCAAGGTTGCAGTCCTCGGGGCTCGATTTCCGGCCAACAGCGGCGGACAGTAGCAAAAACCGCCCCCTACAACAAGGCGAAAAAGGGGGGCATTCCGGCGGGATCGCCTCAAACCGCAAGTTGTTTCGGTGACGGTTTCTGGGTGCCCCAGCGCCCGGGCCGCCCTGCCGGCGGCCGCCAAACATCGTCGGGCTGCCGAAAGAACACGTTTAGCGGCCGACGGAACGTCGGCCCTGCGTCACCGACCATTCCGCTTCTCTCTCACTCAAAGACCTCGCCGAGTTCGCCGGTCTTTTTTCTGGCCTCGGTCACCAGGCGACGCAGGAAAGCCGACCGCAGGGGCCGAATCGCCATCGCGGCCTTGAAGAAGGGAGATTTCTCGACGACCCGCACGACTCGGGCCAGCGCCCGGTGGCTCAGCCGTTTGGGCCGCTCGAAGATCAGCTCGGAAAGCTTGCCCCGCTCGATGGCCATCGTCGCCATCCGATCGAAAATCGTCTCCGGCGTAAGGACCCTCTTGGCGCGGGGCTTCATGCTAATCGCGCCAGACTTGCACTCCGAGTAGCAGACCCCGCACCCTAAGCAAAGCGTTTCATCGCGCACGGCCCACTTGCGCTCTGCCTGGCCCTCCCCCTGCTGGACAATTTCTACCGCATCCACCGGGCAGGCCGCGGCACACCGGCCACACCCCTGGCAACGGGCAAGGTCCACCTCCATGATCCAGTTCGACGTGACGATCGCGCCCGCGATGTCGAAAGCCTTGACCGCCTGGACCATCTCGCAGCAGCAGCCGCAGCAGTTGCAGATGTAGGCCACCTTGCGCTGCACGTTGTCGCCGGTCTGGGCCAGCCCGGCCTGCTTGCACTCTTCCAAGATCCGCATCGCTTCACCGGCCGTAACGCGCTGGGCCATGCCGTTGCGGATGATCGACTCTGCGGCGTAGTTGAAGGAAAGGCAGCAGTGCTGCGGCCGCTCGCAGACTTCGCCCAGGTGGCTGGCCTTGTGCCGGCACGCACACAGCGAGACACCGATCGCCGAGGCCGAACGCACGATCTGGCTGGCCCGCTCCCAGTCGAGGATTTCGGTGTGATCGCCGCCGGGCAACGCCTCCTCGCGCACCAGCGAGCGGCCGATCTGCGTTTGACCCCGGAAGACCGAACGGGCAAAGCGGTCGTCGCCGTGCATGTACTCGTCGAACAGCCGGGCCAACTCGGCCATCGGCGTGTCTTCGCGCGTCCGCATAAAGGTGAACTCGAAAAAACCGATCACCACCGGGGCCAGCGCGAAGTAACGCTGCCCGCCGTGCTCCAGGTCGAGCACCAACCCCCGCCGGGCCATCTCGCTCATCCTCTCCGCCAACCCGTCCCCGGCCGTGCCCAGCTTCCGCGAGAGAGTGTCCAGCGAGGTAAGCCGATTGGGCAGCTTCTTGGCCAGCTCGGCGTCCTCGGGAGAGAAGAGCAGGCGAAGAATCCTCATCAGCACCGGCGAGTCGGGAGCCCCGGTCACGGCGCAGTCGAGTTGCCGCTGGAGCAGGCGATACCGGCGGTCGGTATTGACCATATGGCCCATCGTCTCATCCTCCAACAGGCCATTGTAGGCAACCTCTCGCCCGCCGCAAAGCCTACTCGGCGGCGCCCCGTTCTACCGCGCAGATTGCCCGACGCGCTGTTCGCAGGCTGCCTCTATCCCCATCCCCGAATGCCGGTCGGTGCGGGGACCGTCTCACGGCGCAAGTTGCCTTCCTGGCAGCACCGCATTTGTCAATCCGAGTTAGAACCGAAATGCGACGTTTGGGACGGACCCGCCTTCCGGAGGGACCCTCACCTGGGAATCGCGTCCTGGGCGTCTTGCCGGCCCGCCCCCATCGTGCCAGATTCGTTGCAATCACGACAATCGGGGCGGCCGACGATCAAGGCGGCCGGTAATAACCCCTAAAAGCGGGCCCGACCTGAAGTCGACCTGCCGATCGAATCGATATAAAAGGTGAATCAGGGGTTACGGTTGGCCGGCTCGCGCGCCGGAAAGACAAGACCCGGTTCGGCGGCCGGCGGACACCAGAGGAGGGTCGGATGATGGACATCAACCGGAATCAGTGGTTCATGGCCGGACTGGTTCTGCTGCTCCTGGGAATCCAGTTCCGCCTGGCCGACTCGTTCGTGCTCACCGCGGAGTTTACCCAAGTCCTGGCTGAGGGCACCGGCACCCGCGTGGCGGCGGCCGACACCACCACGTCCTTGATGAAGCCGTTCCAGAGTGCGCCGCCTGCCAACAAGACCGTCACCCCGCCCGAATGGCTCGGCTGGGCCCTGCTCTCGATCGGCCTGGTGCTGACTCTACACAGCATGGCCATGAAGAGACCGGAAGGCTGAGTATCGCCGGCCGCCCCCTTACCGCCGGCCGCGCCCCGTGCGTTCCTGCGGAAAGAAACGCCGACCGGTGGAAAGCTGCAATTGATCGCGAACCGCGCTGTAAGGCCGGATCCGCACCATGCTCTCGGTCGTCTCGAAGGTGCCCTGTCCGGGCAGGCTCAGCCGGGCGTGAAGTGCGCCGCGGGGTGCTACCGTGAGGTCGAACTCGGGATGCACGCCCTGGAAGGGCAGCCGATAGACGGCCCCGTCTACGCCGAAATCCTCCACCCGGACCCGACGCGACCATCGCCCCAGCGTGCTGAAAAGCTGCCAACGTCGAAACACGCTGTCCCGCTGTCCCGTGAGGTCGAACTGGAGCGTGCCTCGCGCCGGGACCACGGCGCCGGTCCCATCCAGCGGGTAGACGTACACCAGCAAACCGTCCACCTCCACGTCCGCGTCCCAGTTGGCCACCACCGCCTCGACGGCCAGCGATCGAACCCGCGGCCTCGCCGGGGGCTTGCGCGGCGGAGTGCCGGTCACCGAGAGGAATCCGCCTGAGCGCGTCGAGCCCTTAATCACGATTTCGTTCTGCCGCGCGGTTGTTTGCTTCGGGGCGGGGGCTTCCGGTTTCACCTTGTTGACGATCCGCTGGAACTCCTCTCCCGAAAGGTCCTGACCGGCCACGTGGACCTGCACTACCCGGTCCCATTGGATCGGACGCAGCAGCACGGCGGACCCCCGCCCGGATCGCAACCAAAGTTGGACCGCGTCGGTTCGGGCGTCGAGTTGCCCGCCGAACGTCCGGCCGCTGGCCACTTCGACCGAGATCGACTTCTTCTGCTTCTGATCCTGCCCCACCGCCGGTTCGGTAGCGGCCCGGCCCGGCAAACTGATCAGCGACAACCACAATCCACACAAAAGGCTAATTGGTAAATTCGTTTTCATCGGCCTGCTGGCTCCGGTTCACCGGGAGTTGAAGATGCACTGACGTGGCTCGAAGCTGTCCCCGTCGGTCAGACCGGAAAGGCAAACCGCGCGCCCGGCGGGCCAAACGAAACGCCACTCTTGTCCCAACTAAATGCGCGGTACACAGTTAGGAATTGCCGCCGGCACCCACGGCGCGCCACTTCCGCGGGCAGAAATGTTGCCTCGCCGCATCACGTTGCCTTAAGGCAACCCCACCCGGGCAAGCAGGCGTCAAAGCCGCTCGCCGGGACGGCGGCAAGAGAAATTCGGATGGTGCGGGCCAGCCGGGATTGCGTCACGTCCGATGCGGCAGCCTCCGAAGATGGAACCAGTTGGCAAGGCCACCGGCGGGTCTGGGCGACATTCAAGTGAGCGTACCTGCGACCTGGACGACCTTCCACCCTGCCCCCCAGAAGAGCGTATTTTGAAATGGCACACAGATGGCACGAGCAAGACACGACGCCCCCTGGTCTTCCAATTTGCCAATCCCGCTGTGTATCCCTCGTGAGCCGGCTGCCGGGGGCCCTATGGACCTGTGCGGCCGTGCTGTTGTTGGGCGCGGCCTTGACCGGGGCCCTGGCCCCCAAGGATACCGATGATGATGCCCGCCAGGCCCCAACAGCCGTCACCCACGGCAAATCGGCACCCCCCCCGGCCAACCTCCGAGTTCGGGAAGGAACGGAAATCGTCGATGAATTGGGGCACTTCCGGATCACCGGCGGCCGGGTGATCTTCTTCACGGCCGACGGCAAACGGCGCTATGTCGGCCTGGAAAACCTCAACCTCGAGCGAATCGCCCGTACCCTTGCCGACGGTCCCCAACCTTTACAGTGGCGCGTCACCGGCACGATTACCGAGTACCGCGGCGCCAACTTCCTGTTGGTCCGCCGGGCCATCCTCAAGGGCGGGATGCCATCCCCGGGCCGCAGCTCCTGAGTTGGGCTTGCGGGCGGCCCGTCTTGACACCCATCCTGGGGTCCATATGATGTGGAGATGGGCGGGGTGCCAGCCCAGCCCGGCGGCCGACCGGACCAGCACCCCCGGACCGCTGTCAGGCAGGCATGCCGGACGCGGCGACGTTGGCGGGTGGGGCTCTTGATCCAGGGGGGTGATGGCCCCGGCGGGCGGAACGTTTTCTTTCTCTGCCAGAGGAG
>CAZUAM010000407.1:0-6779 GCA_964618095.1 uncultured Planctomycetaceae bacterium
ATTCCCCGCCGCTCATGCCCCAGCAATCCTCGGTTTATGAATAATCCGGGCTAGCAGGTTGTTCAAGGACTTTTGCCCGGCCGGGACGACCGGGACCTCGGTGCCTTCGGGCGAGGTTAGGGGCTCGTGGGGCTGCACGACGGCTTTGCGGATGTGTCCGCGGCAGGCGATGTTGTGCTGCTTCGGGCCGTCCGTCTCCGGGTGGCACAGTCGGGTTGCCGAAGCGTGATTTCGCGCCTTGTCAGGCATTGGTGGACAAGCGAGCAGTGGGACCCGGGCGCGTTTCCGGGGGAAGAGGCCACCGACTCGTCGTGCAACTCTTCGGTGTGCCGGCTGGCTGAGAGTTGTGATCCTGAGGCATCGCCTACGAGCCACCGGCTTTCCCGTCATGGTCGCCGGTTGTCTCTGAGGGGCCGGATGCGATAGAATGCCCGTATGACACGCGGCCCGAGCGACATTCTGCGGATTCGGCGTCGTCCGGCGCTGGAGCGGGGTACGTTGGTGCTGGCCTTCAGCGGCTGGATGGACGGGGGGGACGTATCGACCGGCACGGTGAGGCGTCTGGTGGATCTGCTGGGGGCCGAGCCGTTTGCCGAGATCGATCCCGAGCCGTTTTACATCTACAACGTGCCCGGCTCGATGGAGTTGACGGCCCTTTTCCGCCCGCACATCGAGATCGAGGACGGCCTGATCAAGACGATTGAGATGCCGTCGAGCACGTTCTATTGCCACCGGCCGGCCGACTTGGTGCTGTTCGTGGGGAAGGAGCCGAATCTCCGCTGGCGGGCATTCGGCGATTGCATCTTTCGCCTGGCCCGCGAGGTGGGGGTCCGGCGGATCCTGTTCGTGGGTTCGTTCGGCGGGTCGGTGCCGCACACCCGCCAGCCGCGACTGTTCATCACGTGTTCCGATGAGGGACTGCTGCGGGAGATGGAACGATACGGGGTTCGGCGGACCGGTTATCAGGGTCCCGGCTCGTTCACGAGTTACCTGATGACGCAGGCCGCGTCGGCGGGTCTGGAGATGGTGTCGCTGGCGGCGGAGATCCCCGGTTACCTCCAGGGCACCAACCCGGTGAGCATCGAGGCGGTAACCCGCCGGCTGGCCAAGATCCTCAAACTCTCGCTGGACCTCGATTCGCTGCGTACCGCCAGCACCGCCTGGGAATTGCAGGTCTCCGGCGCCGTGGAACAGGACGAACAGCTCGCGGAGAAAGTCCGCCAGTTGGAACAAGAATACGACAACGATCTGCTCGAACTCGACGGCCAGGATGCATAGGCGGAGCGGGCACGGTCCCTGGGGGCGGGCGGCCCAAATGCGGTGGGTCTCTCAGCACGGAGGCACGGAGGACACGCAGACTGTCGATGGAGAGGCATGTTCGATGATGCTGATCGTGAGCCTCTGATGTCCCCCATGGGGAATCGGCTCCTTCATCAGGGCCTTTCCTCCGTGTTCTGTGTGCCTGCGTGGTGAATGTCCTGGTGGGAAATGCGGGCCGTGCGGGCCCCGGAATAAGTTGGCGCGGCTGGCCGCTTGAAATCTGGCTACCACTTGTGGTAAAATCGGGGCCTTGGGTTGACGCTTCGGGGGCTCGGGCCCAGGTCTTGGGCGGGCCGGTGGAATTGTTGGAACTCGACCGGGCAAGGCGCGAAGCCATCCCGACGGCAAGTATTCGCCCAACCCGTTTTGAGCGTCTCGTAAAAGGGCTCGTTCTTGCCACGCTTTCGCAAACTGTTGACGCAGTCTACGTCATCGGATCTATCTTCATGCCACTGTCGGGTGGAATCGGCAGTCAAACGCTTATTCTAACGGGTTGGGCGAATACTTACTCCCGACGAGTTGTAACCCTTTGCACCGCTGGGACTTGGTACGGTAGCCGAGTGTAGAAAACGGGATTGACAGGCCAAACCTCCCTGGGCGGCGTGCAGATGGGGCCAACGGACAACTTGTTGCCCCACTATGTGTTGCGGCCGGGAAAGGCGTCCTAAGGGAGTTTTTTTCCCGGTGAAGGATGGATCCAAGACGACCGCGGGCCGCCCCGGCATCTTGCCCGCGGGGGGATCTCCGTGGGAGATCGCCAACGTGTCCCAGGTGTAACTTCTTTGTTTCGAGACCGAGAGCCTATCCGAAAACCCCTCACCCCCGACCCCTCTCCCCGCAAGCGGGGCGAGAGGAGGAGGTTTTTGGATAGGCGTAAACACCAAGAGGTAGGAGGAAACCCGCATGAGCGAGAGCAGGAAAAGAACCACGTCGCGTCGCGATTTTCTGAAGACCACGGGCAAGGTAGCGGCGGCCTCGGCCCTGGTTGCTGGGGTCGTTCCGCGCGTGCACGCTGCGGAGAGCAACACCATCCAGTTGGCTCTGATCGGCTGCGGCGGCCGGGGGTCCGGTGCCGCGGGGGACGCGATGTCGGTCAGGAACGGCCCGATCAAGCTCGTTGCCCTGGCCGACGTCTTCGAGAACCGGGTGAAGGCCCGGTACAAGAGCCTCAAGGGGCGGTTTGCCGATCAGGTCGAAGCGCCCGAGGATCGCCGGTTCGTCGGCTTCGACGCCTACAAGAAGGCCATGGATTGTCTGCGTCCGGGGGACGTGGCGATCTTGGGCACGCCCCCGGCGTTCCGCTGGGTCCACATCACGTACGCGATCCAGAAGGGTCTGAACGTCTTCATGGAGAAGCCGGTCACCGTCGACGGCCCGACCACCCGCAAGATGATCAAGCTGGCCGCGGAAGCCGACAAGAGGAACCTCAAGGTGGGCGTGGGGCTGATGATCCGTCATTGCCGCGGGCGACGCGAGCTAAAGCAGCGGATCGATGACGGCCAGATCGGTGAGGTGATCGCCATGCGGGGTTATCGGATGTGCGGTCGGGCGTGCGTCTGCCGGCGGCCGCCGGAAAACGAGGACGAGCTGCTGTTTCAGATCCGGAACTTCCACAAGTTCCTCTGGGCGTCCGGCGGCATGTACAGCGACTACTACATCCACCAAATCGACGAGCTGTCCTGGATGAAGGGTGCATGGCCGGTGAGGGCCCACGCCATCGGCGGACGCCACTACCGCGGCGACTACGTCGACCAGAACCTCGACAGCTACGGGGTTGAGTACACCTACCCCGACGGCACCAAGCTCTTCTACAACGGCCGGGCCATCTCCGGCTGCCACGAGGAGTTCGCCAGCTACGTCCACGGCACCAAGGGCTCGGCGATCGTCTCGACCTCCTCCCACCATCCGGGCCGTGTCCGGATCTTCAAGGGACACAACTTCGGGAAAGACGACCGTGTCTGGGGTCCGCCGAATGAGCCGAATCCCTACCAGATGGAATGGGTAGACCTGATCGAAGCCATCCGGCAGGACAAGCCCTACAACGAGGCCAAGCGCGGGGCCGAATCCAGTATGGTCTCCTCGATGGGCCGCATGGCCGCCCATACCGGCCAGATCATCACCTTCGACCAGATGCTCAACCACGAGCACGAGCTGGCTCCGGAGGTTGACAAGTTCACCGACGGTTCCCCGGCACCGGTGCAGTTGAAGGACGACGGCACGTATCCGGTGCCCATGCCGGGCATCATCAAAGACCGCGAGTATTGATCTTTCGCCAGGCGATCGGCCGCGGCCGGCCCCGGTAGCTCGTCTACCAGGGCGTCGCGGCCGGCGGTGAGGTTTGCGCGGGCGCGGCCTGCCGGGGTCGATCCGTAGCCGTGGTTGTGCATGACGGTTCGGCGCGTGGGCTGCGGATTCCCGGCGTTCTGGGGGGCTGCTGCCCTCAGCCTCGGCCCGCCGCCTTCGGACCTTCTGGGGGTGGTGACCAACCGGGCGGGGACCGGATTCTCTCGCCTGTGGCGGCGGGCGTCATGTGGTACAATGACGCGGGTGTTCAGTCCGTGTTGATCGCGGCTGTGCGAATGGCGGCAGCAGAAGGAGACCATCACGATGTCTGACGACAGGCCAGAGATAATCTCACGTCGAGGTTTCGTGCGTGGGGCGTCGGCGGCAGCATTGGGGGCCACGGTCGGTTCCGTATCGGCCGCCGAGAGGCCGGCCACGACCGGCAGCGGGGAAGTTCCCCGCCGGGTGCTGGGCAAGACCGGGCTGAGAGTCACCTGCATGACGCTGGGAACCGCCCCTTGCGGCATCGCCAAGACGATCACGCCGGAGGACGTCGCCCGTGTGGTCAACCAGGCCCTGGATCAGGGTATCAACTTCGTGGACACCTCTCCCGGCTACGGCAACGCCGAGGAGGGCGTGGGGCTGGGGCTGGGACGGCGCCGCAAGCAGATCTTTTTGGCCACCAAGGTCCGCGCCGATACCGTCGGTGACGCCGAGAAGAAGCTGGCCAGGTCGCTTGCCACGCTCAAGACCGATTACCTCGACGTGCTCTACTTCCACGACCTGGGTGATCGCGACGTGGAGCGGGCCCGAGACCCGGACGGGGTGTTCACCTGGCTGCTGAAGCAGAAGGAGGCCGGCAAGTGCCGTTTCGTGGGGATCTCGGGGCACAATCTGCCGGGCCGGTTCCCGGCCTTTCTGGAAACCGGCCAGGTGGACGTGATCATGGTGACGGTCAATTTCGTCGATCGGCACACCTACGCCTTTGAAGAGAAGGTGTTGCCGATTGCACGAGAGCACAAGGCGGGTATTTTTGCCATGAAGGTCTTCGGCGGGCCCGACCCCAAAACCGGCAGTTGGGGCAATCCCAAGGCCAAGCCCTACGTGGGCCAGGAGCGGGTGGAGCTGGCCATCCGCTACGCGCTGAGCACGCCGGGCGTGACGGCGGTGAATCTCGGTGTGCACAACGTGGAGCAGGTCCGCCAGAACGTGGAGATCGTCCGCAGATTCCGGCCGCTCTCGCCGGAGGAGCAGAAGAGGCTGGCCAGGCTGGGCCGGGAGCTGGCCGGGCAATGGGGCGACCACTTCGGGCCGGTGACCTGAAGAGGATTGGCTGGGCTGGTGGGCGGGCTTGGCCGGCGCGGAGTTACCGGTGGTTTTCATGCATGCCACGGCGGGCAAGCCCGCCCGCTAAACGGCGTGATGGGGACTCGGTAAGGACACTCAGCGTTGCCGAGTTAGGGAGTTGCCGGCAAATGAACAGCTCGGAGCTGTCGCCCGAAGAATTGACACGCTACGCACGCCAGATCGGCCCGGGAGTGTTCAGCGCCGAGGGGCAGTTGCGTCTGAAGAACTCGACGGCCCTGGTGACCCGGGTGGGCGGGATGGGCGGTCCGGCCGCACTGGCGCTGGTGATGGCCGGGGTGGGGCGGGTAATCATCGCCCACGGCGGGCAGATGATCTCACCCGACCTGAACCGGCAGGTGCTCGGCTCGGAGGCGGTGCTGGGCAGACCCCGCGCAGCGCACTTCGCCGACTACCTCCGCTCGATGAACCGCTTCGTCACCGTAGAGGCGATCGACCACGAACCCGACGAGGATGAGGCCCTGGAGCTTGCCGGCCGGGTAGATATCGTGCTTTCCTGCCCGCCGGGTTTCGAGGAGCGGCTGCGGCTGAACCGCGCGGCGGTCCGTGGCGGCGTGCCCCTGATCGATGCGGCCCAGTGGGGGATGACCGGCACGCTGATCGGGGTCGATCCCGGCCGAACCGCCTGTCTGCGGTGCGTCTATCCGGAAGATCCGCCGTTCGAGGAATTCTTTCCGGTGGTGGGGGGAATCTCGGCGGCGATTGGGGCGCTGGCCGGGCTGGAAGCGACCAAGATCCTCTCGCAGGCGGGCAGACCGATGTTCGGGCGTCTGTGGATGATCGACTCGTACGGGGCCTGCACTTCGATGGTTGAGCTGGCACGCGACCCAGATTGCCCCTGCTGCGGCCCCGGCACACGGCGGGCCACGTGATTCAATCAGCACCACCTCGAGGAGTCGAGTGACAATGGAAGTTCGGGTTGTTGTCTCCGGTCGAAATTACGATACGGCCGAGGCGATTCCGCGGCATTTGACGCTGCCGGAGGGGTGCTCGGTCGACGAGGCCCTCCAGGCGGTGGCCGAGTTTTGTCGGCAGGGCCCTGGTCTGCCGGAGAGTTGCCTGGTGGCAGTCTCGGGGACTCACTTGGGGACCTTGCGCCGCCACAAACCGCACGTGCTTAGCGACGGCGACGAGTTGGTGCTGATTGCCCCGGTGGCGGGCGGGTAATCAAGTGCGGACGGGCTAAGCCGCAAGCGGCTGGAATCCCCGCCGCCACAAACCGCACGTGCTTAGCGACGGCGACGAGTTGGTGCTGATTGCCCCGGTGGCGGGCGGGTAATCAAGTGCGGACGGGCTAAGCCGCAAGCGGCTGGAATCCCCGCCGCCACAAACCGCACGTGCTTAGCGACGGTGACGAGCTGGTGCTGATTGCCCCGGTGGCGGGCGGGTAATCAGGTGCGGGCGTGCTAAGCCGCAAGCGGCTGGAATCCCCACCGCCACAAACCGCACGTGCTTAGCGACGGCGACGAACTGGTGCTGATTGCCCCGGTGGCGGGCGGGTAGTCAAGTGCGGACGGGCTAAGCCGCAAGCGGCTGGAACGCCCACAGGAGCCAGCCGGCCAGCGCACCGGCGAGCACCAGCCAGGCCGGGGCCACTTTCCAACGCAGCAGGGCTGCGCCGGCCGCCAGGGCGATCAGGCAGCTACGCCAGTTGACCCAGGGAAGGCCGCCCGAATCGACGAGCGTGGCGTAGCAGAGCGTCAGGGTGACCGCGGCCATCAGCCCGATCGCGGCGGCGCCCACGGCGTCCAGGAACCGCGAAGCCAAGGCGGAGCTTCGCAGCCGGGGAATCAGCGGATTGACGGCGGCCA
>CAZUAM010000408.1:0-6769 GCA_964618095.1 uncultured Planctomycetaceae bacterium
CGATTTGCGCGATGCGCTGTTCTACGTAACGCTCTTGATTGTGGTGGGCAGCGTCCCGCACTCGTCCCCCGCATCCCTCGGGTCACGCTGGTCGCGTTGGCTCCGCATCGGCGGTCGAGTCGTGGCTGTTGTCTTGTGCCTGCTGGTCTGGGCGAACCGGATGTTCCTCGAATATGCGTTCTTCTGGCTGTTGCTGTTGATGGTGCTTGCCAGCGTCCTGCGATCGGCCCCCACGCAACCCCGGTCATCGTGGAGACGCGTGCTGGGGGTCGTGGGCGGGATTGTTGCGGGGATCGGCGCGATTATCTGGTGTCTGGTGGTCTGGTCCAACCAGACGGTGATTCACTATTTGGCGCATTTGGCGCTGGTAAGCATAGAGAACTCGTCGCCACCTCGGTTTCCTCTCGAAGGAGTCGACCCCGATACTGCCGCTCGGTCGTGGGCGTTCTTCTGGCGGTCGCTGATTGCCGCCGGTCTTGTGCTCGTGAATCTGGCCCTGATACACCAATTGGCTGGGCAGTGGACGCGAGGAACTCGACGGCGATTGATCTGGGCAGGGTTGCTGCTACCGAGTCTGGCGATCACCACCGCCTATCCGATTTGGCTCTACACGTCCGGGCTGCGCAGTGTGTCGCCGATGTTCGCCGAGGCGCTGGAGATCGGGCCCCTGCACCGCTGGGTTTATGCCCTGCTGGTGGTGATCGTGCTGGTCACGGCCGCAACTTGCCGTAGCGTCCGGAGTCCGGACGAATCTGCCCATGATTTGGAGGGAAATTGGCGTCGGAACCCGCGGAGTTACTACCACGAGCGACGGCCGCTGATCATGCTGGTGGTCGTTGCGACGATCGTGGCGTGCATCGCCGATCTGGTTTCGTGGCAGTGGAACACGCGGGGCTACATCGCGGAAGTTCTCTACTATCCGACAGCCTATTTGATTGCGGCGGGTTTTCTATTGGCACTGCGGAAGGGCATTTGGGGCTGGTCCCGCCCGCCCGACTCCCAGCCGGCCCGGCCGCCCGTGTTGCCGCTGCCCCGCTTCTGCGCGATCTGGCTCGCCATGCTTCTGACCGCCGTTTTTGGAATCCCGACACTTGCCTGGTTCAGCTTTGCGGTCTGGCTGAGCCCGTGGTATGAGTTGCCGTGGCCTTGAGATTCCGTTGCAGTAGGAGATGCCGCAATGATGTCTCGCAGATTCCGGCTTATTGTGCTTCTTATCTTCGGTGCCCTTTTGTCCCCGGCTGCGCACGGGGCGGAGGCGGGAGCGGGTGGCGAGTCCTCGCAGAGGGACGCCGGCGGGAGTGGCAAACTGAGCTTGGCGGAAGGCTTTGCCGATCCGCCCGCGCCGGCCCGCCCGGCTGCCTATTGGTGTTGGGTCAACGGGAATACGAACCTGGCCCAGCTCACCCGGGAATTGGAGGAGATGAAGGCCAAGGGCCTAAGCGGGGCCTACATCTTCGACGTCGGGGCGCAAGATCCAGACGGCATCGTCCCGGCCGGACCGGCCTTTATGGGCCCGGAATCGCTTAGGGCCGTCGGTCACGCCGTGAGAGAAGCCACCCGGTTGGGGCTGGAGATCGGACTGGTCACCTCCAGCAGTTGGAACGCGGGAGGCTCTTGGGTCACTCCGAAACATGCCAGTATGGGGCTGTACCACTCTCAGACAGCGGTGAAGGGCCCCACGCAGTTCTCAGGGGTCTTGCCGTTTCCCTCGGTTCCTAAGAAGAGTCCCAAAGGGGCCGACGGATTGCCGCTTTACTACAAGGACGTGGCCGTCCTGGCGGTACCCGGATCGGAGAAGCTGAAAGGAAAAGTGATCAAAGATGCAGGCTCCGTGATCAATCTGACCGGCCGGCTCGACGCCCGGGGCCGTCTCTCATGGAACGTCCCCGCCGGCCAGTGGACGATCATGCGGTTTGTCTGCACGACCACCGGGCAGGGTCTGGCGGTCCCCAGCCCCAACTCCCGCGGCCTGGCCATCGACCATTTCAGTCCGGAAGCCACCCGGACGCACTTTCAGTATCTGATCGACCGGCTGCGGACGGAACTGGGAGGCTTTGAGAACACCGCCTTGAAGACGATGTACCTGTGCAGCTACGAGCTTCGCGGGTCGACCTGGACGCCCCGGTTCCTGGAGGAGTTCAAGCGGCGCCGCGGGTACGACATGACGCCCTATCTTCCGGCGTTGCTCGGGGCGACGGTCCAGAATCAGGAGATCACCGAACGGTTCCGCTACGATTACCGCAAGACGCTGGGCGATCTACTGGTCGATGCCTTTTACAGGCAGGCCCGGGAGATCTCCAACAAGCATGGCTTTCTGCTTTGCGCGGAGGCGGGCGGCCCGGGACCGCCGCTGCACCAGGTTCCGGTCGACGCCCTGAAGGCCCTGGGGGCGCTGGATATCCCCCGAGGCGAATTCTGGAACCAGCACGACGTCTGGGTAGTCAAGGAGACCGCCTGTGCCTCGCATATCTACGGCAAGGGGATCGTCGACATGGAGGCCTTCACCAGTTGGCGTCACTGGCAGGACGGCCCGTTCGAGCTGAAGCCGCTGGCCGATCGGGCGATGTGCGGGGGAACCAATCATTTCACCTTTCATACGTCTGCGCACAACCCGCCGGAGGCCGGCCGGCCCGGATGGGTCTACCACGCCGGCACGCACATGGGCCCGAACCGGGTCTGGTGGCCGAAGGCCGGGCCGTTTATCGACTACCTCTCGCGCTGCTGCTACCTGCTTCAGCGGGGGCTTTTCGTGGCCGACGTCTGCTACTACTACGGCGACCAGGGGTTCAACTTCGTGCCGCCGAAACACGTCGATCCGTCGCTCGGATACGGCCACGACTACGATGTCACCAACGCCGAGGTGATTCTCACCCGGATGGGCGTCCGGGACGGCAGGATCGTGCTGCCCGACGGGATGAGCTACCGCCTGCTGGTCCTTCCCGACCGGGAGGACGTGGACTGGGACGTGCTCCAGAAACTGGAACAACTGGTCCGAGCCGGTGCGACGGTCGCGGGGCGCAAACCCACGCGATCCAGCGGCCTGAGGGATTATCCGCAGCGCGATCGGAAGGTCAGCGATCTGGCCAACAAGCTCTGGGGGCCGTGTGACGGCGAGGCAGTCAGACGGCATGCGTACGGCAAAGGCGAGATCATCTGGGGCCACAGTTTGCGCGAGATCCTTCGGGCCCGAGGCATTGGGCCGGATTTCAGTTTCTCCAGCCGGAGCAAAGAAACCGAGCTGGATTGCATCCACCGCCGCACGGCCAGCGAAGAAATCTATTTCGTCAGCAACAAGAGACTGCGCTGGGAAAAGGTGGATTGCGTCTTCCGCGTCACGGGCAAGTCGCCGGAGCTTTGGATGCCCGATACGGGCGAAATCCACCGGGACCTTGCCTACCATGCGCTGGAGGGCGGCACGAAGGTGTCGTTGCGGCTGCCTCCGGCGGGCTCGCTGTTCGTGGTGTTTCGGTCAGAGGGCGAAGGTGATGCTCGCAAAGCCGATCATCGGAAGGGCGTCAGAGTCGACCCGGACGGGGCTACCGTGGTGCAGGAAATCACCGGCCCCTGGGAGGTGCGATTTCCTGAAGGCTGGGGTGCACCGGCATCGAAGGTCTTTCCTGGACTCATCTCGTGGACGGAAGATCACGACGACGGCGTACGATACTTCTCCGGAATTGCTACCTACTACAAAGGATTCGAGCTGCCCGCGGGAGTGTTGGCCGCCGACAAGCAGCTTCTGCTGGACCTGGGCCGGGTGAGGGTCGTCGCCGATGTTCGTCTCAACGGCAAACGGCTGGGTATCCTGTGGAAGCCGCCGTTTCAGTTGGATATCACCGGGGCAGCCAGGCCGGGGGAGAATCGGCTGGTGGTTGAAGTTGCCAATACGTGGTCGAACCGGCTTAGCGGCGACGCCAACTCGCCGGAGGGGAAGAGGTACTGCCGGACGAACATCAAGAAGGCCCTGACCTGGAAGTCGCCGTGGAAGGAGCATCCGCTGCTGGAATCGGGCCTGCTTGGTCCCGTGCGGCTGTTGGTGCGGGGGCCTTGAATTGTCGCCCCCGCTAAACACCTCCGCTCACCGCTGACGAACCAGGACTCAGCGGCACAATAGGACGGGCCGACCCCGGCTATCGGGGTCGGCCCATCGCTGCACCAGTGCGTCGCCCCCCCATCTCTTGCTCAGTCCCACCACCACTGGCCTTTGGCCAGCTTGATCTTGGTCTGCTGTCGGAGCTTGTCGACCTTGCCGCGCTGGTCCGGCAGTAGGTTGTCGGATTGCAGGGCCAGGGCGGGATGGATGGTCACGCCGCCGCCGACGGGCGTGATCAGCCGGCGGCCCTTCCAGATCGCGTTGACCGCCGTCTCCACCGTTTTGGGGATGCTGTAGGTTTCCACGGCAAAGGCCTGCTCGTTGCCAAACAGCTCCATCGGCCAGTTGGCCTTGGCGTAGAGGTCCTCCTGGTGGATGTAGGCGGCGGCGATGGCCAGGTCGATCAGGTTGCGGAGTTGGGCATAGACGGGGGAGCGGTCGGCCAGGATGGAGTACTTTTTGGTAAACTCGGTCACAAATGCCTGACTCGCCTTGTTTGCACGTGACGCCACCTTACGCTGCCCAGCGGCCGTAACCACTTCATCTTCGCCGACTAGCTTCACGCCGTCGCCTACCAGCTCCATGGCCAGGCCGTCCTCGCTGGCGCGGACGCACTCGTAGTCGGGTGTGAAAAACCAGCGCTGCATGGCGTTGCGGCTGACCTGGGACGGACTGGCCCGATCAACGTAGCTGACCAGGCGGACCGGCGGCCTCTCCAGCCCGATGCCAATCAGTTTCATGCGGTAGTCGGCTTCGACCATCACCTGGGCGAAGTGGGTCTTGGGCGAGACGCCGTTGATGCTCACTTCCTGGAGCCCCAGGCTGGTGCGCAACCCGCCGACGATGTACTGGGTATCGCCCGGCGTGGCGCGCGAGCCGATGCTTCGCAGGAATTGCTGCATGGCGGCCAGGCCCTCGGCCGTGGGATCGATCGAGCAGCCGATCAGCCCCACGCCGTCCTTCTCCGGCGGAAACGCCCGCAGGGCAACCACCAGGTCCTGCAACAAGACGACGGGCCGCCGGCTGGTGATTCCCACCACGCGGCCGGCCAGATTGGTGACCCAGCCTTCGGCCGGACCGGCGATGACCACGTCACCCGTCTCCGGATAACAAAACACGTAGCGGACCCGCAACAGACCGGCCAGGTTGCGCATCTCGTCGGTCAGGACGCCGTTTCTCTGGCGGGCGACCTCTTCCAGCCTCGTCAGCGAGATCTTCCGCATCTTGCTGAATGCGGCGACCTTGGGATCCAGCGAGACCTTGGCCGCGGCCACCCGCTGCCGGATCAGCCCGCCCGGATCGCGACAGATCTTCTTGTGCAGCACGCCTTGGGCGTCAACCACGACTCCCGCCGCGCTCGCCCCATTCTCCTGCGCCTTGGTTGCTGAGGGCAGGCACAGCCCGACGGCGATCACCGCCAACAACAAAACCGTCCCGTAGCCAAATCGTCCCCGACGCATGGTTAACCTCTCCAGTTCCAGGGCTATTGTCCGGACCGCTCCCACGCCGGCGGCAAGGGCGCCGGGGGTGGGAGCGTGGGTTAGACTGGGTCATTCTGCTGTGCGCCAAGCTTGCCCGCGCAATCAGCCACCTTATTGATCTTAGTTGGGCAAATTGGGTAAAGCAAGCCGTTGGCCCGCAATTGGCCGCCGGCCCCGTTCCCGGTCGGCGGAACCGGCGGCCGCCAGCGGGCCGGTGTTCCTTCGCAAGTCGTTACGGGGCAACGGGTAACGGCACCTGGGATCATAATTGGAGGGGGGTCGTCTCACGACGCAAATTGCTGTCCTGGCAGTTGTTGGGGCGCGCAACGCTCAGGCCGCCGTACCGGCGGCCGCTAAACACGGTTGCGCCGCCGACACAAGGTTTAGCGGCCGACGGTACGTCGGCCCCTGGTAAAGTGCGCGGAGCGCCGCCTATGAGGGCCCACCCAGCGATGTCTCGTGCGACGGGATGGCGGCGGCAGTCTGGCGCGGGGGCCGGCATTTGGCGCCGGGGAAGAGGCGCCGCCGGGTGGCGGCATCGGCTGCGGCGGCGTAGTCGCTCAGCTCGTAGACCTCGACGAACTCGATCTGCCGGCCGCGCTGCTGGCCGTAAGCGGCGATCAGCTCCTGCCGAAAGTGTTCCGCCCGGGGGAGCATGTGCCTGCGGTACCAACGGCGGAGCCACACCAGCTTTTCACCTTCGTCCTCGGGCACCGTCTCCAGAATGCCCTCTTCGTACGGCAGCCACTCGAAGACCTGCGACCGCTGACAGGCCAGCATGGCAAGAATCGTGTCCACCCGATCGGTCACGTCCAAGACCACGTCGGCGATCATCGGGTAGGGCCGGGTAAACAGGTCGGGCATGTAGGCGACGACGGGGTCGCGGAACAGCGCGGGCACCTCGGGCAGGAAGTTCGGCACGGTGACCAGGTAACTGGCGTCCTGCACCAGTTGCCCCGCAGCCCGATGATCGGGGTGATAATCGCCGCTCCGGTGGGTCAACACCAGGTCCGGTGCAAACTCGCGGATCTCGCGGATCACCCGGCGACGCACCTCGAGGGTGGGCATCAGCTCGCCGTCGGGAATGTCCCAGGTCTGGTAGGTCGCCCCGATCACGCCACCGGCGGCGGCCGCTTCCCGGCGCCGAATGACGGCCATCTCCGCGGGCGGCCTTTGGTGGTGTCCGGCAGCACCGTTG
>CAZUAM010000409.1:0-6765 GCA_964618095.1 uncultured Planctomycetaceae bacterium
TCGGTTGCCACAGGATCCGCTACGTCTGGAGCAGAAACCATCCCGCACGGTGCAGGATCGGGCGGCGCGATCGGATTCCAAGGATCGACCGTCACCGCGTCATTCTGACCGACGTTGTTCGGCGGCACCGGCGTCTTACCGGGCAGCTCAGCCAAGGCGTGCGAATTGCCTACTTCCGTCGATGCCGGTGCAGAATCATGCGACAGCAGCACGTAGGCTCCAATTGGAAGACCGAGCATCCCAAGAAGCGCGGCGCAACCAGTAACGTACCGAAAGTCCGCCGAGCGATTTCTAAACAGCAGAGAAACGACAGTGTAGGCGGCCGCGACCAGCGCGATCTGCCACAACGAATGGAGCAACGTCCAGCCGATGCGTTCGGCCCAATCGGCCTGGAGACATGTTGTGAAAACGTTCACTTTTCACCCCCTTCCAACTCGTCCAGGGTTTGGCGAATCTCGGCCAGTTCTTTGGGCGATGCCTTCTGTGAAGCTAGCGCCTGCAGCACAAGACTCCCCGCCGAACCGTCGTAGACTCTTTGGATCAGGTCTTTCAGCATCCGCTGCTGAGTCCGTTGTTGCGTGGTAGCAGGCCAAAACACCTGCGGACGAACCGTTTCGTCGCGTTTGACGAGGCCCTTGTCGAGCATAACCGAAAGCATCTTGACCGTGGTCGAGTAATTCGTGTCACGATCTTCAGCGAGCCGGTTGTGAATTTGACGCGCCGTCGAACGTCCTCGTTCCCAGAGTATGCGAAGAATTTGCAGCTCGACTTCCGTCGGCTGCGAAGCGGGTGGACGCGGCATGGCATGGCTCCCTTTTTCAGCCGAATTATGGCGAATACATTCGCCACACAACGGCATTTTAGCGAATTGCTTCGCTAAGTCAACACCAGAAAGCGAAAAAATTCGCCATTTTCTTTCCGGGAAGGAAAACAGGTGCCCGAATGTGCCTCAGTCCCATGAGTTGCGTCGCGAATGGCGTCTATGCTGCCCCGGAAGAGGGGCACCGCATTTCGTCTCGAAATGGGTTCGTAGTTCGGGACGACACCAGCACCAACCCGCCGGATGTGCCCCCCGCAGGAGCGGCTGGTCCCAAGAAGTCGTCCGAGAAATCAAAGGGCCGTTTGCCCGTCGGCAGCATCTCCGGCCGCAAGTGACTTCCTTCAGGGACCGATGCCCCCCCTTGCCGCGTGGCAAAGACTCTGCAGCGCTGTTGAGCACAGTTCGCGCACCGAGCCTCCTGCGGGCTGCCCTATCGATCCCCTAGCTCCAGCGGCAGCACCGTCTGGCGGTTCTCTCGATACCACGCCACCGATCGACGAAGCCCCTCCTCGACCGAGACCTCCGGCGACCACTCCAACAGCCGGCGGGCCTTCCCGATCTCGGCCCAGGTAGCCGGCACGTCGGCGGGGTGGGCCGGGCGGTGCTCGATCCGCGGCCGGCGGCCCACCAGTTGGGCGATCTGCTCGATCACCGCAGACAACTTCGTAGGGCGATCGCCCCCGAGGTTAATCACCTCGTAGCCCAGCGGCTCAAGCGCCGCGATGGTTCCCCGGGCGATGTCGTCAACGAAGGTGAAATCGCGGCTCTGGCTGCCGTCGCCGAAGACCACGATCGGCTCCCCCTCGGCAATCCGGCGGACGAAGCGGAAGATGCTCATGTCGGGCCGGCCCGCCGGTCCGTAGACGGTGAAGTACCGCAGGATCGAGACGTCCAGCCCGTGCAGGTAGTGGTACGTGTAGGCCAACGTCTCGGCCGCCTTTTTCGAGGCCGCATACGGCGAAAGCGGCCGGTTCGTATCGGCGTCTTCCCGGAACGGCACCGGGTTGTGCTCGCCGTAGAGGCTGGAGGTCGATGCCAGAACGAACTTCCGCACGCCGAACCGGCGGCAGAGTTCCAGCAGGTTCAGCGTCCCGTCACAGTTGGCCTGGTAGTAGATCCCGGGGTTCTCGACCGAGGGCCGCACGCCGGCCCGGGCCGCCAGGTTCACCACCGCCGAAAACGGTCGCCGCCCCAGCTCCTCCGCCCCGGGCAAGTCACCGCCGGCCTCGAAAAGCTCCTCCAGCGCGGCCTGGTCCGTGATGTCCAGCCGGTGGAAGCGGAAATTGGCCTGCGGCTGCAATTGCGCCAGACGCCACTGTTTTAGCCGCGGGTCGTAGGCGTCGTTGAGGTTGTCCACACCGACGACCACATGGCCGGCTTCCAGCAGCAGCTCGGTGACCTTCGACGCGATGAATCCCGCACAGCCGGTCACCAGATAGCATTTCCTCATCACCACGTCCTCCTGTTGGCGACTTGCCGGCCGACCTCCGTCCGTCGGCGGTTACATCTGCGGCAGACCCTCCAGGCCGATGCTTCCGGGAAGCATAGCTTGCATTTGACACCCTTCGGGCCGTTCCGGCACGGCGCTTCTCTGCTCCTTTTCGCACAATCCCGTACGATCATCCAGGGCCCTCCCCCTGGGGCAACTACCAGTGCTTGTCCGCGGGCACGGCAACGTGGAAAATGTGAATCGGCCGCGTGCTTCCCCCCTGGGGAGGTAAATCGTGTCTTTCCGGGCACTTTGGCCGTCCCGGTTCTGAGGTTTTTGCGGGATAGAGAATGGGGAGTAGGCAGTTGATCGTTCCAAGGGATCCAGACACCGAAGAACTCCTTGCCCGGGCCCGCTCCGGCGATCGGTCGGCAGTCGACCAACTGTTGGCTCGGCACCGGGGGCGGTTGCGCCAGATGGTCGTCGTGCGGATGGATGAGCGGCTCTCGGCGCGGATCGACCCCTCGGACGTGGTGCAGGAGGCCCTGGTGGTCGCGGCCAAAAAGTTGCCGGCGTATCTCCGCCAGCCTGCCGTCTCGTTCTATCCGTGGCTCCGCCGCATTACCTGGGAACGCCTGGTCGATGCCCATCGCCGCCACATCCGCGCCGGCCGGCGGAGCGTTAGCCGGGAAGAATCGTTGGGGCTCTCCGACACCTCGGCGCTCCAGTTGGCCGATCGGCTGGCGGCCAGCGGCACGAACCCCTTGGCCCGCCTGCTGCGAGACGAGTTGTGCGCGCGCGTGCAAGCGATTCTCGGGCGGCTGGCCGCCGGCGACCGCGAAATCCTCCTGCTGAGACATCTGGAGCAACTCACCAGTGCCGAGTCCGCCGAAATCCTCGGCGTAAGCGAAGAGGCGGCCAAGAAGCGATACCTGCGAGCCGTTCAACGTTTTCGCCGCCTGTTGGGCCACGAGACATCGGGAGAAGCGAGATGACGGTTTCAGCCAGCCAAAAAGAGACCACCGACCTGGTGCTGGTGGACTTGATTGATGAAGTCACACGGAAGTTGCAGGCAGGCGAGCCGGTCGATCTCGAGACCTATGCGTCCGAGTATCCCGATCATGTCGAAGAGCTGCAAAAACTCCTGCCCGCCTTGGAACTCCTGGCCACTTTGCCCCAGGCCGGACGCCATCCGGGCGGTTCCAGTCCGGCCCTCGCCGATCGGCCGGCCGTGGACGATGCCTCCCGTCCGCTTCGGGGGATGGTGGGCGAGTACCACGTCCTGCGCGAGGTGGGCCGCGGCGGGATGGGCGTGGTCTACGAGGCCGAGCAGACCTCGCTCGGCCGCCGCGTCGCCCTCAAGGTCTTTCCCTTCGCAGCAGTGTTAGACCCGCGGCGGCTCCAGCGTTTTCAGAACGAGGCCCGGGCGGCGGCCGCGCTGGATCATCCGAACATCGTCCACGTCCACTCGGTCGGCTGCGACCGCGGTGTGCACTACTACGCCATGCAGTACGTCGAGGGCCAGACCCTGGCCGAGGTGATAAGCCAGGGGTCAGGGGTCAGGGACCAGGGGTCAGGGGTGGCGACTTCAGTCGCCACTCCCTCACGAGGGGCGAGCAGCGAGGGGCGAGGGGAGGGGGTGACGGGGCGACGGGGTGACGGGGTGACCATGGCAACCGCGACTGACTCACCCCCACACCCCCCCCACCCCCCACCCCCCCAAAACCCCCCCCCCAACAACCCCCCCGCCGCCCCCCCCACCACAAACACCACCTCACCCCGTCCCGCCGCTGAGACCTCCCCGCTGGCGGCCCTCTCAACCCAAGGCTCCACCCGCAGCCCGGAGTTCTTCCGCTCGGTGGCCCGGCTGGGCATCCAGGCGGCCGAGGCCCTGGAACATGCCCACCAGATGGGCGTAGTCCACCGCGACATCAAACCCTCGAACGTGATGGTGCAATCCCGCCTCCCCTCTCCCGCCGGCGCGAGAGGGGCCGGGTCTTTACTCCCCTCTCCCTCTGGGAGAGGGGTCGGGGGTGAGGGTGGCGGGGCCCAGGCCCCTCACCTCTGGATCACCGACTTCGGCCTGGCGATGACCCAGACCGACGCCAACCTGACCATGACCGGCGACGTGGTGGGCACGCTCCGCTACATGAGCCCCGAACAGGTCCAGGCCAAGCACGGCGTGCTGGACCACCGCACCGATATCTACTCACTGGGCCTAACCCTCTACGAACTGCTCACCCTCCAGCCCGCCTTCCCGGGCGACGACCGCCAAAAACTCCTCCGCCAGGTCATCGAAGACGACCCCCGCCCGCCCCGGCAACTCAACCAGGCGATCCCCAAAGACCTGGAGACGATCATCCTCAAGGCCACCGCCAAGGAGCCGCAGTCCCGTTACGCCACGGCCCAGCAATTGGCCGACGACCTGCGCCGATTCCTGGAAGACAAGCCGGTTCAAGCACGGCGTGTCTCGCTGGCAGCAAGAACGGTGAAATGGTCACGTCGGCACCGGACAGTAGTGTGGGCGGCCGCTGTGCTGCTTTTCGCGGCGACGATTGCGCTGGCCGCCACGACATTGATTGTTGCCCGGGGGCGTGCGCGGGAGAAGGCCCAGCGTGAAAGGGCGCAAGAGAACCTTCGGTTGGCGCTCGATGCCATGGACCAGGTCTATCTAAGGTTCGCCGACAGACAAGCGAGCGAGCATATCCAGCTACGCGAAAAACAGCTTTATCGGCAGCCAGTCGACCTACACTCGGGAGAGCCCCCTAAAGAGTACCGCGAGTTCCGCGACGGATATCGCGCTCAAACGCAAGAGGTCTCACCGGAAGACGAGGAGTTGCTCCAGCAGCTCTTGCGGTTCTACGAGCAGTTCGTCAAGGCAAACCTTCAGGAGCCGTCAGTCTGGCAAGAGACGGTCAGAGCCTTCAGCCGCGTCGGAGACATCCGACAGCGACTGGGCATGAATGAACAGGCGGACCAGGCGCGCGGCCGAGCAATCGAGCTGGCAAGACGATTCGTCGCTCACTTCGCAGACGAACCCGGCTACCGACAGTGTCTTGCCCGGGCTTACGCAGACCGCGGCGCGATGCGCCAGAGGAGAGGCCATCTTGATCGGGCCATCGCCGACTTCACGCAGGCAATCCGCATCGACCCGGCGGACCGAGAGTTTTACCGCATGCGGGCATTCGCTTTCCGCGACCAAGGTGATCCTGACCGAGCCATCGCCGACTTCACGCAGGCAATCCGCATCGACCCGAACGACGCCTACAGCTATCACTGGCGCGGCGGCACCTGTCATCTCTATAAGAAGGATCTCGACCAGGCGATCACGGACTTTGCAGAGGCCACCCGCATCGACCCCAAGTACGGACAGGCGTTCCGAGCCCTGGGCATTGTCTATCAAGAAAAGGGAGAGTTGGATAAAGCCCTGACCTACTACGCCCACGCCATCCGGATCGATCCGCGCGACGTGTATTCCTATGATGGCCGTGTTTCCGTCTACCGACTTCAGGGCAATCTGGACTGGGCGATCGCTGATTTGACAAAAGCTATAGCGATCGACCCGAACAATGCCGGCATCTATCTCGTACGCGGCAACGTTCATCGAGAAATGGGTGATTTCGATCGGGCCCTGAGCGACTTCGCTAAGGCCATCCATCTCAACCCAAAGGACTCCGCCGGCTACCACGAACGGGCCCACGCTTATCGAGACCAGGGAGATCTGGATGGAGCGATCGCCGACTTTACGGAAGTCGTACGGCTCAAGCCGAGAGACAAGCATGCATACCATGACCGGGCCAGCACGTACAAGCAGAAAGGTGACCTTGAGCATGCAGTTGCCGACTACAGCGAGTCAATCCGCGTGAATCCCAGAGATTCTTGGTCGTACTGTAAGCGGGCCGAAATCTATGCACAGAAAGGCGATCGGGGCTCCGCAATGCGGGGTTTTTGCGAAGCGATCCGGGTCAACCCGAAAGACGCCATCTCCTATCATGACCGAGGCATCTTCTTCCTGAACAACGGGGACCTGGATCGGGCGATTGACGATTTCACCGAGGGGCTGCGGCGCCAGCCGAACCTGCATTGTCTCTATGTCCACCGAGGTACCGCCCATGTGCGCAAGGGCGAGTTTGACCGGGCCTTCACCGACTTCGATGAAGCCCTCCGGCTCGCCCCCGATATGAAGGAGGCGTACAACGGCCGCGGGACTGCCTACGCGGAAAGCGAGAGGTGGGACGAAGCCATTGCCGACTACAGCCAGGCCATCCGTATCGACCCGGACTATGTGAATGCCTACCTCAATCGGGCAATCGCGCGTCGTCGCAAGAACCAACCGGACGAGGCCATCGCGGATTGTAATGAGGCACTGCGTATCAATCCCGCCTGGGCATCGGCCTACAGCATACGCGGAACGGTCTATCGCGAACACAAGAGCGAGTTCGACCGGGCGATAGCGGACTTCTCAAGGGCGATCCAACTCGAGCCGAAGAATTCAAACGCTAAACTAAAACTAGGT
>CAZUAM010000410.1:0-6751 GCA_964618095.1 uncultured Planctomycetaceae bacterium
GCGGGTGTCGACCTCGTCGGGCAGGTTCTCGTCGATGGCGTCCTGTAACTGGCTTCCCACCAACCCTTCGGCCTCGTCTTTGGCGAAGTCTTGGGCCGAGCGGAAGTCCAGGCCGCGGAATTGGCGCGCGTCCAGCTCGATCGACAGCTCCTTGCTCGCCCACTTGGCAAACGTCTCGCTGCCGTAGTCCTTGGCCAGGAACTGATCCAGATAATGGTCGACTTGCTTGTCGATCATCTCCAGGATGAGTTTCTTGCAATTCGTCCCGTCGAGGATACTCTGGCGGTAGCCGTAGACGCGTTTGCGCTGCTCGTCCATCACCTCGTCGTATTCGAGCAGGCTCTTGCGTATCTCGAAGTTTCGTTCCTCGACCTTCTTTTGGGCCCCTTCGATGCGTCGGGAGACCATTCGGCTTTCGATGGCCTCGCCCTCTTTCATTCCCAGGCGGGTGAGGATGTTCTTGACCCATTCGCCGGCGAAGATCCGCATCAGGTCGTCTTCCAGCGAGAGGTAGAAGCGGCTGGAGCCGGGATCGCCCTGCCGGCCGCAGCGCCCCCGAAGCTGGAGGTCGATCCGGCGGGCCTCGTGCCGCTCGGTGGCGATGATGTGCAACCCACCCATCCCGGCCACGTCGCGCCCCTCGGCCTGCATCTGCTCGCGCTGCTCGATCTCGCCCACCAGGGTGTCCCATTCCTCCGGAGGGACCTCCAGGCGGGTGGGATACTTCTCCTGGAGCTGGGCCCAGGCCATGGCCTCGGGATTGCCCCCCAGAATGATGTCGGTCCCCCGGCCGGCCATGTTGGTGGCGATGGTCACCGCGCTGCGTCGTCCGGCCTGGGCGACAATCTCCGCCTCGCGCTGGTGGTGTTTGGCATTCAGGACCTGGTGGGGGATGCCCCGCTGCTCCAGGAGCTTCGAGATCAGCTCGCTGCGCTCGATGGAGACGGTCCCCACCAACATCGGCCGCCCGCGGCGCTCGATCTCCACGATCTCGTGCTGCGGGATCGTCTCGCGTCGCTTGCTTCCCTTGGGCTGGAGTTCGACAACTTCTTCGTTTTCCCGGACAATTCTCCCCATGCGGGTCTGGCGGTCGTCCGTAAACACCACGTCCCACTTGTGGAGCTGTTCGATTTCGTCGGCAACGGCCTGGTATTTTTCGCTTTCGGTGCGATAGATCACGTCGGCGTGGTTCAGGCGCTTCAGCGGCACGTTGGTGGGGATGGCGATCACGTCGAGCTTGTAGATTTTCCAGAACTCGGCGGCCTCGGTCATGGCGGTTCCGGTCATGCCGCAGAGCTTGTCGTAGAGCTTGAAGAAGTTCTGTAGCGTGATCGTGGCCAGGGTCTGGTTTTCCTCTTTGATCCGCACGCCTTCCTTGGCCTCGACCGCCTGGTGCAGCCCGTCGCTCCAGTTCCGCCCCGGCATCAGCCGCCCGGTAAACTCGTCGACGATCACGATCTCGCCGTCCTTGATCACGTAGTTGACGTCGCGCTTGTAGAGGTGATGTGCCTTCAGCGAGTTGTCGATCAGGTGGGGCCATTCCATGTGCCCGGCGGTGTAGAAGCTCTCCACGTCCGCCAGCTTCTCGGCCGCCCGCACGCCCTCGTCGGTCAGATGGGCGGTGTGCTCCTTCTCCTTGACCTCGAAGTGGACGCCCTTGGTCAACTGCCGGGCGATGCGGTCGGCCCGGCTGTAGCGGGTGACGTCGTCGTGGGCCGGGCCGGAGATGATCAGGGGCGTTCGGGCCTCGTCGATGAGGATGTTGTCCACCTCGTCAACGACCGCGTAGTGCAACCGGCCCTGCACCTGCTGCATGTGCTTCGGGTAGCGATCGTCGCCCTGTGCCGCCGGACGCATGTTGTCGCGGAGGTAGTCGAAGCCGAATTCGTTGTTGGTGCCGTAGGTAATGTCGCAGGCGTAGGCCTTCTGCCGCTCGGGGGTCTCCATGTGGCTCTGGATCGCGCCGACCGTAAGCCCCAGCCCAAGGTACAGGGCGCCCATCCATTCCATGTCGCGGCGGGCCAGGTAGTCGTTGACGGTGACCACGTGCACCGAGCCCCGCTGGTTGCCTTCCGCGTCCTTTTGGATCGGCACCAGGGCGTTGAGATACGCCGGGAGCGTGGCCACCAGGGTCTTGCCCTCGCCGGTGACCATCTCGGCAATCGAGCCGCGGTGCAGCACGATTCCGCCCATCAACTGCACGTCGAAGTGCCGCATCCCCAGGTAGCGACGCCCCGCCTCGCGACAGACCGCAAATGCCTCGATCAGCAGATCGTCCAGCGTCTCCCCGGCGGCCAGCCGCTTGCGGAACTTGGCGGTCTGCTCCTTCAGCTCCTCGTCGGTCATTTCCTGGTATTTCGGCTCCAGGGCGTTGACCGCGTCGACCTGCGGTTGCAGTTTCTTCAGGTACCGCGCGTTGGACGAGCCGAACACGCCGGTCATGGAGCGCTCGATCACCCGCGCCACGCCGCCGAAGACGTAGCCCAGGACGTCCCATAAACGTGCCAGAAATTCTTCCATCGCAATCCAAACCGAAAGCCCGTGCCCCAACGCACCTAAACCGCTGACGGGGGTGCCGATGGCGGCTTCTCCGCCAGCGTCCCTCGGGGGCAGGCAAGCGGCCCCCAATCGCCCTTCAAGTCAAATGCCTCCGACTATCAGGCGCAACCACAAAGGCGAACCCGACTGGTCAGGCACCTTGAAACGTCGGTAGGCCCAGCGCATTTAACTCCAGACTCACAATGTATTTACTGTCCTACGCCCAGTCAAGAACAGTTGTTCGTCAGCGCCCCCCTAATAGTGGGGTTTTCCCGGGCGCGGGTTAGTACTTTCGGGTGGAGCGGTTGGTTGTGGGAATGGTCCGTGCCAGAATGATCGGCGACCGGTGCTCCCGCACTTCGTAGGTAATTCGTCATTCGTCGTCATCTCTTGTCGATTGTCTCCTGAGGCCAGCGTTGTCCGATTCACCCATCAGCCGCGATATTGCCGGTCAGCTTGTCTTCCTGGGCACCGGTACGTCGCATGGAATTCCCGTGATCGGGTGCGGCTGCCCGACCTGCACCAGCTCCGACTCCAGAAACCGGCGGACCCGCTGTAGCCTCGCACTGGGGCTGCCCGAGGGTAACCTGCTGGTCGATACGCCGCCCGACCTGCGGGCGCAGTTGCTCCGCGAGGGAATCGGCCTGGTGCATGCCGTGCTGTACACTCACGAACACGCCGATCACCTGTTCGGGCTGGACGACCTGCGGATCTTTGCGCACTACCTGGGTCACGACCTGCCGATCTACTGCGACCCGCTGGTGGAAGAGCGGATCCGCCAGACGTTCGACTATGCGTTCGACCCGGCCGCCCGGGAATACCCAGCCGGCGGCGTCCCCCGATTGGCCTTCCGGCCGGTCAGCGGCGAGCCGCTGGAGTTGCTCGGCGCGCAGGTGATTCCGATCCCTCTGCGGCACGGACGCTATCACGTCTGGGGTTACCGCTTCGGAGACGTGGCCTATTGCACCGACACCAACGAAATCCCGCCGGAAAGCCGGCCGCTGCTTGAGGGCCTGGACGTACTGATCCTCGATTGTCTCCGGCGGCGGCCGCACGCCACGCATTTCAGCCTCGACGAGGCGATCGAAGCCGCCCGCCGCCTGGCACCCAAGCGGACCCTGTTCACCCACATGTGCCACGACCTGGAACACGAGGCAACCAACGCCGCCCTGCCGCCGGGAATGGAATTGGCCTATGACGGGATGAGGATACCGTTGGGCGTGTAGGGTTTGAGATTTCGGAATCACCCTCGCTTTGTTGACATCTGATCACCGCCCGGATAGAGTGGACTCTGGCCCATCCGGCCGAGGCTTTGTCCCTGGACCGCAGACCTCTATCCTGGAGACTTGCCATGTCGAAAAGCTCGTTGAACCGTGGGCTGACGCGGCGTCGGTTCCTGGCGAGTTCGGCAGCGGCGGCGCTGGGTGGCGCCGCGGGAGTTGCCTACGCGAAACCGCCGGGCGTGAAGATCGATCGGATCGACGTGTTTTCGACGCGCTATCCGACGGTGGGATACTTCAAGTTCTTTGAAGGCCCGGGCGGATCGTACGGCCGGGCAGCGGTGATCCTGAAGATCACCGCCGATGACGGCACCGTCGGCTGGGGACAGAGTGTGCCGGTAGCCAGGTGGAGCTACGAGACGCTGGCCACCGCATCGATCGTGCTGTGCAACTACCTGGCACCGACGTTGATCGGCCGCGACCCGACGGACATCCCCGGCGCGCACCAGGCGATGGACAAGGCCTTGGCGCCGAGCTTTACCACCGGCATGCCGATCTCCCGGGCGGGGTTGGACCTGGCGCTGCACGACCTGGCCGGCAAGCTGACGGGCCGATCGCTGGCACAGATGTGGGGCCGGCCGCGTGGCGGGCCGCTCCGGCTGAGCTGGACGATCAACGCCCGATCGCTCGATGAGGTGGATAAGCTGGTCGCAGCCGGCCGGAAGCGCGGCTATCGGAACTTCAACATCAAGATCGCGCCGGATCTGAAATTCGACCTCCAGTTGGCCGCCCGCGTCCGAAAACTGGTGCCGGACGGGTTCCTCTGGGCGGACGCCAACGGCGGCTACGATCCGGCCACCGCACTGCAAATGGCCCCCAAGCTGGCCGACGCCGGTGTTGAGGTGCTGGAATCGCCGATCAGGCCCAACCGGCTGAGCGGTTACCAGGCCCTGAAGAAGCAGGGGGCCCTGCCGATCCTGATGGACGAGGGCGTGGTCTCGCCGGTCGAACTCCAGGAGTTCATCCGCCTGAAGATGCTCGACGGAGTGGCCATGAAACCGTCGCGCTGCGGCGGGCTGCTCTCGGCCAGGCGGCAGATCGAGATCATCGAAAAGGCCGGGCTGATGTGGCTGGGCAGCGGGCTGTGCGACCCGGATATCTCCCTGGCCGCAACGCTGGGCTTGTTCGGCGCGTTCGGACTGAAAAAACCCGCCGCCCTGAACGCCCCCCAATTCCTCACCGCCGACGTGCTGGCCAAGCCGCTTAAACTCACCGGCGATACCATCGAAGTGCCCACCGGCCCCGGCCTGGGCATCGAGGTCGACGAAGCCAAGGTCATGAAACTGGTCAAAAGGACGGAAAGCCCCAAAGCCCGGTAAAACCGCAAAGGCCAAATTGTCCCAAGGAATCACCATGAAAAACAAGCGATCGGTCAACCGACGCGTCTTTCTCCAGCGGACGGTCACCGCCGCTGCCGGCGTTGCCTGGGCCGCGCCGAGCATCGTTCCCGCCCGCGCGCTGGGAGCCGACGGGAACACGGCCCCCAGCAACCGGATGGGGATCGGCATGATCGGCGTGGGCCGCCAGGCGTATCTGGTGAACATGAAGCAGTTCTTCGCCATGCCCGAGGTGCAGATCCTGGCCGTCTGCGACGTCGACTCCTGGCGGTTGGCCAACGCCCAAGAGGCCGTCGATGGCCACTATGCGAAGGCCACCAGATCGGGCAGGAACTGGAGGGGATTCTGCACAGCGCATGCCGACTTCCGCGAACTGCTGGCCCGATCGGACATCGACGCTGTGATGATCTCCACGCCCGATCACTGGCACGTCCCCATGGCGGTGGCCGCCTTCGAGGCCGGCAAGGATGTCGCGTTGGAGAAGCCGATCACGCGAACCATCGCCGAAGGACGCAAGCTGAGCGACCTGGCGGCCAGGCGGAAGCGGGTGTTCCGCGTCGACAGCGAGCTCCGCTCGACCCGGGGGGTGCACCGGGCGGCCGAGCTGGTCCGCAACGGGCGGATCGGCAAGGTCCAGACGGTTACGGTGGGGGTGCCGGGGAGCGACGTGGGATGCCCGCCCCAGCCCGAGATGCCCGTGCCGGCCGAGCTGGACTACGCACGCTGGCAAGGCCCTGCCCCGAAAGCCCCGTACACGCAGAGGCGCGTTCATCCGCCCAAGTCGTACGGCCGCCCCGGCTGGATGCGGCACCTGTTCTACTGCGACGGCATGATCACCAATTGGGGCACGCACCTGGACGACGGGGCCATGTGGTGCACGGGCCTGGAGCGGACCGGGCCGGTCGAAATCGAAGGCACCGGAAGGTACCCGCCGCCGGAGAGTTTCTGGAACGTGCTGTTGAGCTTCGAGATCCGGTACCGGTTCGCCGGCGGCGTTCGTTGGACCTACCGGACCGAGAGTCCGTATTTCAAGATCGAGGGCACCGAGGGTTGGGTCTACGCCACGTTCAGCGAAATCAAGGTGGAACCGGCCTCAATCCTCCAATCCAAGATCGGCCCCGACGAAATCCATTTTCCGCTGAAGAGCGACAAGCGCGACTTCATCGACTCCGTCAAGTCGCGAGAAGAAACCCTCGAGCCGGCCGAAGTCGGCCACCGGGTCACGTCGCTCTGCCACCTGGGACACTTCGCCGTCCAGGTGGGCGAGAGACTCCGGTGGGACCCGCAAAAGGAGCGGTTTATCGACAACGACGCGGCCAACGAGTTTGTGGCCAGGCCGATTCATACACCGAAGCGTTCGTAGGCGGAGAGACGGGAAGGTCGGTCTTCAGCAAAGGGGCAGAGGGAGAAACACGGAATCACCAGGTAATCGGGGCACCGGAGATCGCAGTCATGAAGTTTTGCTTCAGTGCAATTGCCGCAGTCGTCTTGTGTCTGTCGCCGAAGGCCCTGCTCGCGGCCGCCGACGAGCGTGCCGCGAAGCCGGGAGCCGCCAACCCCTTCTTCGCCTTGTGCATCAGTACGCACGATCCCAAC
>CAZUAM010000411.1:0-6486 GCA_964618095.1 uncultured Planctomycetaceae bacterium
CGTCCGAGGGATTGCCGATCAAGCCGGCGCGGGCGTAGGCGTTTTTCCGGATCAGTTGCATGATTGTTCGGCAGGAGGGGTTTGGGGATTTAGGGACTTAGGGGCTTGAGGTTTGCTTCTCTCGAAATCCCTAGATCCCCGAATCCCGAAACTCCTCACCCGTCGCCTATTTCCAGTAGCTGCTTCATGCGGTGTCTCAATGCCGGACCGTATTGGGGGTCGGCCAGGGCGAACTCGACGAACGCCAAGAAGTAGCTCTCGAAATTGCCGATGTCGAACCGGGGTTCCTCCAAGGTCAGGCGGACGCCCAACACTTTCCGCCCACTCCGGATCAAGAGGCGAATTGCATCGGTGAGTTGGATTTCGCCTCCTTTACCGGGCGGGGTCTTTTCCAGGCAGTCGAAGATGGCCGGGCTGAAGACGTAGCGGGCGGCCACGGCCAGATTGCTGGGGGCCTCGCGCAGCGCGGGCTTCTCGATCAGGTCGTCCAACTCGAACACCTCGTCAATCTCGCCACGCGGCTTGGCAATGCCGTAACGGACTACGTCCTCTGGGGGTACCTCCTGGAGCGCAATCACCGCGTCGGCTCGCGAGGACTCGAACCGGTGAACCATCGTACGGACTACCCGCGACTGGGCGTGCAGTCCAATCACCGAATCGCCCAAGGCCACCACAAACGATTGACTGCCGACCACCGGGCGGGCGCAAAGGACCGCATGGCCCAGCCCGAGCTGGCGGCGTTGCCGGGTGTAGAAGTACTCCAGGTCCTCACGCTCGAAGGCCAGCTCGGCCAGCAGTTCCTCCCTGCCCGTCTCCCGGAGATTGGCAATCAGCTCCGCGTCGATGTCGAAGTGGTTCTCGATGGCCGTCTTGCCCGGACCGGTTACGAACAACAACCGACTGATCCCGCAGCGGGCCAATTCCTCGACCACGTACTGGACGACCGGTTTGCGGCCCATCGGTAGCATTTCCTTGGGCTGGCTCTTGGCCAAGGGCAGTAGTCGGGTCCCCCGGCCGGCGACCGGGATCACGGCGAAATCGACGGACATGAGGGACTTCCTTGGTGTTCGGAATGCCCACGCGCTGAAACACGAGTGTGCCGGGTGCACTTGAGGCGCCGGGCAGTTGGAACTGGAGGGATGGTGCTCACGCGGATCATAGAAGCTTAGCACAGCCGCGGAGAAACGGGGATGCCACACGGCAAGCAGCCGCGGCCAGGCGGGGCGTTGGAGGAACGGGCCGGGAGCCCTGTACGGGGCATATGTGTCCCCCCCGCCGGCCGGGCCGCGGCGGATCCCGGTAGCCTTGGGTCCCGGATCCGTGGTATAAGGTCCGTTGGACATGCCATGATCCGCTTTCGGGGTTCGTTTTCCGACGGGACCAGCATGTCCCGGTTTTTATGTGAAGGCGTTTTTGTGTGAAGGCGTTTTTGTGTGAAGGCCAAGTCCGACTCTGCCCAGCCAACGCGAGCATGGTAGAGGAGATGTCCAAGCGGTCGATGCCCCAGAGCCAACCGGCTTCACCCGAGCCCGATGCCGCGACCCCGGCGGTTTGTTCGCAGTGCGGCGCCCGGGTGCCGGCCACGTCGGCCTTCACGCCGGAGGAGGCGGGGCGGTACCTGGGCGAGAGAATATGCCGGCAGTTGGGACTGTACCCCATCCCCGAGGGCCTGCGACTCTCGGTCGTCATCCCCGTCTACAATGAGAAAGAGACCGTCGAGGAGATCATTCGCCGCGTCCGTGCGGTGCGGATTCCCAAGGAGATCATCGTGGTCGACGACGGCAGCACGGACGGTACGGCGGAGATGCTGGCGAAGATGGAAAGCGAGGAGGATCTCCAGATCCTGCGTCACGATCGAAATCGGGGGAAGGGAGCGGCGTTGAGGACCGGTTTTGGGCAGGTCACCGGAGACATCGTGATCATCCAGGACGCCGACCTGGAATACGATCCCCTGCAATACCCGCTGCTGATCCAGCCGATCGTCGAGGGGGTGGCCGACGTGGTCTACGGATCGCGGTTCTTGCCCGTTGGTCCGCACCGGGTGCTTTATTATTGGCACCGGGTGGCCAACCGGCTGCTGACCACCATGTCGAACATGTTCACCGACCTGAATCTGACCGACATGGAGACGTGCTACAAGGTGTTTCGCCGCGAGGTCATCGCAACAATCGCCCCCACGCTTCGGCAGGAAGGCTTCGGCATCGATCCGGAACTGACCGCCAAGGTGGCCCGCCGCCACTACCGCATCTACGAATTGGGCATCAGTTACTTCGGTCGCACGTACGGCGAGGGAAAGAAGATCGGCCTGCGCGATGCCCTCCAGGTGTTCTGGTGCATCCTTCGCTATTGGAGGTGGGATTGAACAAGGCTGGGGGACACGGGGGACACGGATTGGAGATCGAGGATTCATTTTGGGGGGCTTACCTTGCTCCAATACCCTTCAGTCAAGTGTAGTATCAGGGGGGATCAGGTGGCACCGGCGAGACGCCGGTGCCACTGCGTTGACGCTAATTGAACGGTGTTGGGGCTTGCCCGCCGCTTCGGTGGCGTCAAGGATCAGAATCGCCGGTGGCGTCTCGCACAAAGGACTATTGCACGATGCTCCGTTTTCTTGCCCCACACGTTTGCGTGGAAAGCGTCCGCCAACTCTCCTTGAATCGGCTCCGCAATCTGGGGCTGGACGCCTTGCTGCTGGACGTGGACTGCACGTTGAAGAGATATCGCGACGAAGAGGTGACTCCCGGGGTGGCGGCCTGGCTCGACGAACTCCGCAGGGGAGGAATCGGCCTGTGCCTGGTCTCGAACGGCCTGGGAGGGCGCGTGCGGCGGTTCGCCGAGAGGCTCGATCTGCCGTTTGTCTCCAAGGCGCTCAAGCCGTTTCCATTCGGATGCCGGGCGGCCATGCGGAAGATGAAGTTCCAGCCGTCACGGACCGCGATGGTGGGCGACCAGCTCTTTGCGGACGTGATGGCGGCCCGGTTGGCCGGATTGACGAGCATCCTCGTCCGGCCGATCCATCCCGAGGAAGAGCCCTGGTTTACGCGGCTGAAACGGGTCCCGGAACGTTGTCTGCTGCGTTGGATGGACGTCAGGGTGGAAGCGGAGGTTGGGGATTAGGGATTTGGGATTTGGGATTTGGGATTGGGGATTTGGGATTGGGTGTTGGGGATTGGGGGAGGTCGAAGCCGTGTCGTGCTCTCGGTGTTTCGAGGCAAAGGCGTCGATACGGCTGCTGTGGGTGGTCTTCGTAGAGGTGCCGTTGCCCCCAGTCGGTTGGGTGGTTCAGCCATGCCACCGGATATGCCATCTCCCGGGAGGGTGAAATCTGCTTGACAATTCGCCCGGCAGCGGGTCGAATTAAGATAGAGGCGATTGCGTTGGGGGAGGCAGCTCTCCGGTTCTTTTCGGCCCATCCTCCCGGGAGTCGTGCAATCGTTCCGTGTTGACCGGGCCAGCCGTTGGTGGGCAAGGGGTATGTTCCCAATAGGAGGGGTGCCATGAAACGGCCCGTCACGTCTGCCCGATTTCCCTCGATCTCTGCCGGTCGGCCGCAGGGTTACACGCTCGTGGAGATCCTGGTCGCCACCGCATTGACGCTGATCATGGTGGCGGCGGTGGTTCAGATCTTCGGCTCGATCGGCGAGAGCGTGGGCGATACGCGGGCGACACTGGAGATGTCCGACCGCCTGCGATCAACCAGGACCAGGTTGGAGATGGACCTGGCCGGCGTCACGGTCACGATGCTCCCGCCCCGGCGCCCCGAGACGGCCGAAGGGTATCTCCAGTATACCGAAGGACCGGTCGGTCCGATCACTCCGTCCGCCACGCTCGCGAAAAACGAGGATGATCCCAGCAACGTCGTTCCCGACACGACAGTAGGTGATTTCGACGACATCCTGATGTTCACCACCCGCAGCACCGGCCGGCCGTTTGTGGGCTTGTACTGGGATCCCGTGGCCGGTGTGCAGTCGACCATCGAGTCGGACGTTGCCCAGATCGCGTGGTTCATGCGGGGGCGAACCCTTTACCGCCGCGTGTTGCTGGTGGCCCCCGGTGCTCAACTGAACACGCCGGCGAACAAATCCTTCTTCGCAGTCAACGATATCTCGGTGCGTCTGCAAGGCACCACGCTGGTGGCCAACACGCTGGGTGACCTGACGAAACACGAGTGTCGCTATGCGCATCCGGTGACGAACGGCTTTCCGTGCCATCCGCATTTTCAGGCCACTTGGCCTGGCGACCCGCCGCCCATCAACTGGACAGAATGGGCTACAGTTGCGCCGGGGCCGAAACTGGGCCTCGGCCTGCCCACCCTGCGGGAATGCTGTGCATGGTCGCCGGGCGCCGGGGCGTCTTGGCCCACAGGGACCTTGCCCGATGTATCGCTGACGCAGCCAGCCGTTGTCGATTTCTGGGGTAATCCCCACCCTTGGCCGGAAGTCGATTCGGTAACGGGTACCTTGAACGCGTATCTCGACCCGAACAATACCCGGATTGCCGAAGACGTCGTTCTCACGAACGTAATCGGCTTCGACGTGAAGGCGTGGGACCCTGGAGCGCCGGTTTACCTTCGACAGGTTCCGAACACGGTGCCGCCGGAATACGTGGCGGTTTGTCCGGGCGATCCGGACTATGCGGCGCTCGTTGGCTCGAACACCACCCCGTCCAGCTACGGGGCGTTTGTGGATCTGAACTACTGTGATAGCGCCCCCGCCCTTTCCCCCTTTGCCGGTCGCGGGAACCAGAAGTCCGGTATGATCCGGGTCTACGACACCTGGTCCTTCCATTACGAGCACGACGGGATCGATCAGGACGGCAAACTGGGGGCAGACCAGGGCACCAACGGGTTTGACGACGACGGCAATGGGATCGTGGACGACGCGGGCGAAATGGAGACCTCCCCGCCCTATCCGGTCCCGCTGCGGGCGATCCAGGTCAAGATCCGCGTCTATGAGCCCGACAGCCGCCAGATCCGCGAGGTGACCATAGTGCAGGACTTCCTGCCGAAATAGCCCACTGGCGGCGATCCCCGCAGCTTCACGTCAGCCACGGCTCGCAGGACCGGTGCGCACGGCGCAATGTGAGGCTAGTAGTCACCCTCGTTCAATACTTCTTGCCCGGGCCCAAACGGGTATGTTGATGCGATGCTATTGGGGGTCATCAGGTGTACGTAGACATAGAAATCGATATCGTCGCGTAGGAAGTGCGTGTGTCCGTCACAGAACGTGACGATCACACCGCCGGGATGGTGCGATGCCGGCCGGGGTAGATCAATCCTGATCTGCTGGTTGATGATCTGTGATACGGGGGCGGTAGTGAACTCCCAAACGAAGCCGAGTCGGCTCACTGTGGTATCAGTGGCCCAGGAATGCGGCAGCGGGATGGGGTCCCCGGGGCTCGCCGCCTCCTTGGGGACCACGTTTTCGGAAAGCATCAACGTCTGTTGCGCTCCGTCACTGATGCCGGAAGCTGACAGCCTAACTTGGTTGGGCGCCGATACGGAAAAGTGGTCGTGGAATACGCCGCAGGCCTCGCCGGGTGGCGGGGGTTGACCGGGGGGAAAGTTCACCATACCGCAGTTAGCTACGTAACTGAGCGGCGCCCTCGCGTTCTCTGATCCCATCTCGCTAGGGCAAACCAGTTGCTTGACGAATACGTCCCCACCATCCGGTATCCCAACATCCGGTTCGCCGTCACCATCTTCATCGCGCGCAGCGCGCCACAATTCCCACAGGTCCACCCGGCCCAGGTCAGCAAAGACCATCACCACCCAACTCAGGGGATTGCGGTTGGCGCCGAAACGGTTGACGTACCCTGGGAAGCGCTTCTTGCTGGTTTCGTATTGGAGCACGGCGGTGCCGAGTTCCTTCTGGTTGTTTGTACACTTGGCCTGCCGGGCGGCTTCCCGGGCGCCGATCACGGCGGGCACCAACAAGGCCACCAGCATGCCGATGATCACCACCACCACCAACAACTCGACCAGCGTAAAGCCGGCACGGCTGCGATGCGACATTTTCGACACCTCGTCTTCCCTCTTGCCCTGTCGCTTGCCCTCACTTCTCATTGTTCCAGAAAACGCCTGAAAATGCCAGCCTTATCAGAAGAACGAGTCAGATTGGCTCGGGTGAATGCGTGTCACCACTGGAGACGACCGTCCCCGCAACACGGAATCACGCCCTCTTGTGGGTGGCAAGGTAGGCAGCCACGTTAGGCAAGAGCTTGCGCGAAAACTGCACCTCTGGGGCGGTACCGGCTGCCACTATAATGTGTATCTCCCCGATTGGGGCCGGGAATCGTGGCCAAGGCAGCAGATTCTGGCGGAAATCACTGGATTTCCTGGCGTGATTCTGAGAGAATGATTCTGGGTGAGGTGTCGAGCTAGTAGGACAGAGGATCGCTATGAGCCGCCGGACACGAAGAGGTTTTACACTTATCGAGCTGTTGGTGGTGATCACCATCATCGGGATGCTGGTGGCACTGCTGCTG
>CAZUAM010000411.1:6496-6751 GCA_964618095.1 uncultured Planctomycetaceae bacterium
GCTGCCGGCCGTCCAGGCTGCCCGGGAAGCCGGCCGCCGGGCGACCTGTATGAACAACCAGCAGCAACTCGCCAAGGCCATGCTGAACTACGAGTCGTACAGGAAGTTCCCCGGCTACTTGAACCGGATCGGCTTTACTGTGGGCAGCTCACCGGAACCGATCGTGGTCAGTTGGGTAGTCCCATTGTTCCCCCACCTGGAAGACAATGCCCTCTGGGACAAGTGGCGCTCTGGAACGGCACGCAACGATGCCGA
>CAZUAM010000412.1:0-6723 GCA_964618095.1 uncultured Planctomycetaceae bacterium
TGACTCCTATGTACTGATACCTGAGTGACTCCAATGTACTGATACTTGCCCCCTAGCCCCTCGTCCCTAACCCCTCAACCCTCAACCCTCAACCCTCAATCCTCAACGCTCTTTAGTGTATTCGCCACGGGTCCCGCTTGGGTGTGTCGAGCAGCCGGTTGGCCTGGTCGTCGCCGGGGAACTCTCCGGCAACCGGGTCGTAGTTGAGCGGACGACCCAGCCAATCGCTAATCGCGATCAGTTGCACCAGCGAGCCGGACCGATAGCCGACCTCCTCGTTGCAGATGGTCGTCTTGCGGGTGCGGATGCAGTTGAGCCAGTTGCCGTTGTGGTCGTTCCGCTCCGGCCGATAGAGGTGGACGTCGTCGGGGCCCAGCGGCGTGCGGTCGTACTTCTCTTTGATTTTCGGGCCGCCGAAGATGATCTTCTGTCCCTCGGTGCCGAAGACCGCACAGTTGGCCGAGTCGCCCGGGGTCCGCGGACAGTAGATCTTCACGCCGTCGGCGTATCGGATCGTGAGCCGGGGCTCGTCGGGGCTGGGCGGGATGATCTGGACGGGGCCCTCGGCGTCTTTGCCCAGGGCCCACTGGGCCATGTCCAGGGTGTGCGAGCCCCAGTTGCCGATCGATCCCAGGCCGAAGTCGCTGCGGCCCTGCCAGCCGGGGACGCCGGGGGTGCCGGGATAGGGCCGCCAGGGGGCCGGGCCCAGCCAGAGGTCCCAGTCGAAGACCTTGGGGTCGGGCGGCGGCCCTTGCGCAGCGCGAACGCGACGGTCCGACCGGGGCGCCGGGCCGACGCTGACCACGGCGTGGGTCACCTTCCCGATCCGCCCGCTGCGGGCCAGCTCGCACGAATCGCGCAGCCGCTGTTCGTTGTTGCTGCGGCGCTGGGTACCGTGCTGGAAGATCCGCCCGTAGCGGCGGATGGCCGCGACCATGGCCTGGCCTTCCTTGATCGTCAGGGCGAAGGGTTTTTCGGTGAAGACGTCTTTTCCGGCCTTGGCCGCCATGATGCACATGATGGCCCGCCAGTGCTCGGGCGCGGCAACGACCACGGCGTCGACGTCGTCGCGCCGCAGCACGTCGCGGAAATCGCGGTAGGCCCGGCAGCCCCGGTAGGTGCCGCGCGCCCTCCGCTGGCCCACCAGCTTTTCCACGACACTCTTGACCCTTTCCCGCTGGGCTTGCCGGACATCGCTGACGGCCAGCGGCTCGACCTCGCGTCTTCCGGCAAACTCGCGGACGAGCTGCGTGCCCCGGCCTCCGGGCCCGAGGAACGCCAGGCCGATCCGCTCGCTGGGCGGAAGCCGCCCGGCGCCGCCCAGGGCGGAGGAGGGGATCAGATACGGCAGCCCGATCGTCCCCACGCCCGCGACCGCGGCGCTCTTGAGGAAGCCCCGGCGGCGGAGACTCTTTTTCTGGGGCATGGTGTGCTCCTTAGCCTGAAGTGGTTCTCGGCGAGCCTCCCCCCGGGCCATTTCTATCTCGGTCCGGCTTCGGCCTTGAGGTCGCCGACGGCGAACTGGATTGCGGCCAGGTAGTGGCGAAGCACAAACGGATTGCAGTACGTGGAGGAAGCATGACCGAGCGAACAATAGAAAACCCGGCCCTTACCGTAGGGGCGGACCCAACTGACCGCGTAGTCCTTGTCGTCGCGCTTCTTGGGGTCTTTCGTCTTGCCGAGATCAAGGCTGGTCAAGATGCGCAATTTCTCGCGTGCGTAAGGCGCCTTGAAGAAGTAGATTTCATCGCGGACTTCAAATCCTTCTCCTTGGAACGGGGCACACAGCGGATGGCCGGGTTCCTCCAGCTTGACCCATACGGAATCCGTGACGTGGCCGCCGTAACTTCCGCCCATCAACTCCAGATACTCCGGCCACCTGACCCCCGCCACGGCGCCGTGAATCCCCACGATCCCTTTGCCGCCGGCGACGAAATCCAGCAGGCTCCTCTTGAAGATCTCTTCTCGTTTGGCGGCGGCCTTCTGGCGCTGGGGGCCGAGCTGCTCGAAATCGAACGGCAGCATGGGACGCCGCTCGTGCGTGTTGTTCATCACCACGGCGTCGAAACGCCTCAAGTTGTCCGGCGCAAAGACCTCGGGATTGCCGCTAAGGACCGTGGTGAAGGCCCCGCTCTTCCTGCCCAGGATCTCCATCGCCTTGAAACAGCAGGCCACCGACTCGGGATGCGTGGGCACGCGGCCGTAAACGAGCAGCTTGCGGGGCCGAGCCGGCTTGGCCGGGGCTTTTTCGGGCGCCGCAGCCTTGATTTTGCGGGCCAACTCGGCACTCACTTTCCAGGTGCGCGGCTGCTGGGCTCCGGCTGCGGCAGCGGCCAACAGGCAGGCCGCCTGCAACCCAATGGTTACCATGGCGAAGCGACGCATGATAGTACCTCCCTTCGGATACAAGGTCCCCTCTTCTCACTCTGCGGCACAAGTCTTACAACGTGATCCACCTCTGCCGGCGATGGCTTTCCAGGATCGCCTCGCAGAGGACCACCTCGCGGTGTCCCTCCTCGAACGTCGGATACATCGGCGCGGCACCGAAATCGCCGGCCGCAATGTACTGGTAGAAGGCGCGGAAGCACTGCTTGAAGGCGTCGGGAAAGCCCTCGTTGTGCCCGCCGGGATAGTTGATGAAGCTCCGCGGCGTCTCGGCGACCAGCGCCGGGTCGCGGATGAGGGACTGGTTCGGCCCGTCGCGCCGGCCGATCCACAGCTCATTTGGTGCCTGGCTGTCCCACGCCAGGGCACACTTCGATCCGGCGATCTCGTAGCGGAGGCAATTCTTGCGGCCCGCCGTGACCTGCGAGACGTGGAGGCTTCCCCGGGCCCCGCCCCGGAAGCGGAACATCACGCAGCCGTAGTCCTCGGTCGTGACGTCGACCGGCTCGGTCTGGATCTCTTGTGCCATCTTGCCCGTAAAGGTTTCAACCTCGCCTTTCGGGCGCCGGCGAACTTCGTGCACGGTCTTGAGATCCGCAAAAACGGCCTCGACCTCGAGGTCGGTGATCGAGAGCACAAGATCCATCCAGTGGGTGCCGATGTCGGCCACCGCACGGAGCTGGCCTCCCTGATCGGCCAGCACCCGCCAGTTGTAGTCGGTGTCGTAGAACAGCCAGTCCTGGACGTAGCTGCCGTTGACGGCGTAGACCTCGCCCAACTCCCCGCGGGCGGCCACGTCGCGGGCCTCGAGGTTCAGGGGATAGAAGCGGATGTTGTAGCAGACGGCCGCGGCCAGGTCCTTCGAGCCGGCCAACTCGGCCAGTTCGGCCGACTGGGTCGAGTTCATCGCCAGCGGCTTCTCACACATCACGTGCTTGCCGGCGGCAAGTGCCTTCTTGGCAAACTCGTAGTGCAACACGTTCGGCACGGCGAGATGGACGGCGTCGACGGCGCCGTCGGCCAGGAGTTCGTCGAGGCTCCGGTAGGCCTTGGGCAAACCGAGCGATTCTTTGGCCGACTGCGATTCGGCCCGATCGCATCCCAGGATCCCGCTGACCGTGATGCCCAGCCTGCGCAAGGCTTCCACGTGGACGGGTCCGATGAACCCGGCGCCCACGACGGCGGTTTGGACGTCGTACATATTTCCTCCTTTTTTCTGCTGGTTCCCAAGCTCCGGCTTGGGAACCAGCCGACCCGATTCGGCTCTCAGCCGGCCGATGACTTCACTTCCGTGGGCAAATTGGAGATCATCTTCAGATTGGCGTTCAGGGCGAGACTTTCGTCCAGCGTCAGGCCGGCGTTGGCCCCTTCCCGGACCGCCGCCCGGAGGTTCCTGACCCGTTGGCAATCTCCGATTTTCATCACGGTGATGCCCGCCTCGAGCAGTTCCTCGTAGAGGCTATCATCCGACTCGACCGCGGCCAGAACGACGTTATCGACCGTCAGCGCCGATTTCTGGAAGCGGTGGTCCATCAGGGTAACTTTGCCGCTGTCCTGGATTTCGACGACCGTGGAGTTGGGGATCACCGTGACCGGCTGTTCGAAGGTCTTGCCCTTGAGCCCCTCGCCGTTGCCGCCGGCGAACCGCTTGAGCATCACGTCCTTGTGGCAGGGCTCCATCCACTGGGCGAATTCGGCGTTCTCGGTGACCAGGTAGACCTTGCGGCCGTCGCTGGCCAGCTTTTCGTCGGTGTCGGCCGCGGCGAAATGGTCGCCCCAGACCAGCACCGTCTGGCCGCACTCTACCGGTGGCTCCTTGCCCTCGGGATAATACTCGCAGTTTTCCACTTGGCATCGCAGGACGTCCTCGAACGTGCATACCAGCGGCAGGTCGATGCCGGGCACCTGGGGCCGTGCGACCCTGCCGCCGGTGGCCAGGACGACCGCGTCGAACGTCTTGAGCTCGTCCGCGTCGGGTGCGGCATGGTAGCGGACTTCGACCTTGAGCTTCTTCATCTGCCGGCGGAGCCAATCGGCGTACCAGCGCATCTTGTGCTTGCCCGGCACCGTGCAGCAATAGAGAATGGCCCCGCCCAGCTCGCCAGAGCGCTCGAAGATGGTCGCCCGGTGGCCGCGGAGCCGAGCGATCCGGGCGGTTTCCATTCCCCCGGGCCCGCCGCCGACGATCGCCAGGTTGTACGTGGTTTCCGCTGGCTTGAGATGGAGGAAGCGTTCATCGCCTACGGCGGGATTGATCGCGCATCGGCAGTGCCGCCGGATCATCAGCGATTCCTGCCAGCAGCCGACCAGGCAGGAGATGCACTTGCGGATCTCTTCCGGCTTGCCCGCGTAGGCCTTGTTGGCCCAATAGGGATCGGCGATCATCTGCCGCGACAGCCCGACCAGGTCGGCCTTTCCCTCGGCCAGAATCTTTTCGCAGTAGGCCGGGTCGCGGAGCGTGTGGCTGGTGATCACGGGAATGGAGACGTGCCGCTTGACCTCGTCGGCCGCATAGGTGTTCCAGCCTTGTGGATAATACATGGGGTCCATCACCGTGGCGGGGGCCTCGAAAATGCCCGCCGTGATGTCCACAAACGCCACGCCGTGCTCCTCCAGCAGTTGGGCGATCTGCACGCTTTCTTCCAACGTCCTGGACCCTTCCAGCCACTCTTCGCCCGAGTAACGAACGCCGATGGGAAAATCGCTGCCGCACTTGTACTGGATCCGGCTGACGATCTCCAGCACGAACCGCATCCGGTTGATGAAGCTGCCGCCGAAGCGGTCGTGCCGCCGGTTGACGTAGGGGCTCATGAACTGGGCGATCAGATAGCCGTGGGCCGCGTGCAGCTCCACGCAGTCGAACCCCGCCTGCTGCACCCGCCAGGCCCCTTCGGCGTGCCTTTCGATCAACTCGTAGATCTCCTCGATGGTCATTGCCCGGATCGACTTGCCCTGGGAGAGGGCTTCGGCGTAGATCACTTCGTGTCCGGCCGAGCCGGGCAGCTCGACGACCGTATCCGAGGCGGAGAACAGGTTCTTTCGCGGCCAGGCGGCCTGGCGGCCGGGCGACTGGATCTGCACCGCGCAGGCCGCCCCGTGGCGATGCATCGCCTCGGCCAGCTCAGAAAGCCCCGGGATCATGGGGTCTTCGTCCACGGAAACGCAAGTTACCGTGGGCCGGCCGGTGACTCGATCGGGAGTCGAGGCGCCCACGATGATCAAGCCGCAGCCCCCCTTGGCCACCTGCTCGTGATAGTTGATCACCCGCCGGTTTACCGAGCCGTCCGCGTTGGCCGAGCTGATGTCGGTCGGCACGTGGCAGATCCGGTTGGCCACTTCGAGATTCCCGATGCGGACGGGGCTGAAAAGGTGGGGGTAATCCGGGTGCTTCATAGCAATTTGTCCTTATTGACAGTCAGTGACTCACGCCAAGGCGGCGAGTTTAGCCGCCGCGGCCTCGCGGCGCACCTTCCCGCCGTGGCCGCCGGGGCTAAACGTGGACTTCCGCAGCGCCGTTGCGTGAGCTTCTGTATGGGTTTACTTCTGGCCGAGCCGCGTCTTGCATTCCTCAAGCATCTCGACCGTCCGCGTGGCACCGACCCGGCTGACACCGATTCTACGGACTTCCAGCAGCTTGTCCAGCGTGCGGACGCCCCCGGCGGCCTTGACCTGGACCTGCGGGGACGAGTGCTCCCGCATGAGCTTCAGGTCCTCGATCGTGGCCCCCCCGCTGCCGTAGCCGGTCGAGGTCTTTACCCAGTCGGCGCCCAGTTCTCCGCAGATCTGGCAGAGGCGGATCTTGTGCGGGTCTTCCAGAAAGCAGTTCTCGAAGATCACCTTCACTCGGCCGCCGCCCTGATGGGTGCAGTCGACTACCGCCTGGATGTCCCGGCGGACAAAGTCCCAGTCTTCGCTCAGCACCTTGCCGACGTTGACGACGAAATCCAGCTCTTTGCCGCCGTCCTTTAGTGCCTGCTCGGCCTCGGCCACCTTGATGGCCGTGGTGTTCCCGCCGTGCGGAAATCCGATCACCGTGCTCGGCACCACGGTGCTGCCGGCCAGCAGCTCCGCACACCGTCGGAGGTAATACGGCTTGATGCAGACCGAGGCGACGTCGTAGTCCAACGCCACCTGGCAGCCGCGTTCCATCTCTGCATCGCTCAACGCCGGGCCCAGCAGCGAGTGGTCGATCATCTTGGCGATTTGTTCGTAGGTGTAGTCCATTGGTTTTACAGCCTCCAAGTGCTCGTTTTCAGCGTAGGTTATGCCGTTAGATCTGGTGATTGAGGAAACGTCCTCAAAGTTCCATCGCAACTCGTGCCCAAGCTCCAGCTTGGG
>CAZUAM010000413.1:0-6710 GCA_964618095.1 uncultured Planctomycetaceae bacterium
ACGCACCCGAGCCTGGGTTCTAATTCGCGGGCCGCTTCGACTATAATAGGGCACGCGCCAGCTGTCTGCGGTCCGGTAGCTCAGCGGTTAGAGCAGGGGACTCATAATCCCTTGGTCGGGGGTTCGAATCCCTCCGGGCCTACTTTCGCCGGCCGTCGCCAGTCGGGACTTTCTCATGCCGTAAGTGCTTTTGCGGACAGAAGTTGCCTCAACTGGTCGGGACTCAGCTTCAGAAGTTGCCACCAGTTGCCCGGTGGTAGGTTCAGAGCGAGCAATTCATGGGGACTTTGGTGTCGGCCGCGGCCGAACTCCGGTCGTCTCCCTAGGGCAGGCTGCCACTAAGCGTTTCCTCCAGGGGACGACGGAGTGTACCCAATGTGCCGACAACACAACACATAGGGCATAACGCCTGCCGAAGCCCCAACACCTTGGGGTTTTCCCTACACGCGTAGGGATGATCCGTTTGGCTGGTGCTCGGCAACAGGCGACAACACGTTTTCCCTACACGCGCAGGGATGATCCGCCAAGGAGCCCGACTGGTCGGCGGGGTGTCGAAAAACACCTTCAACCGCGCAGCAACTTCCCGGCCGGCGGGAGATCCGATGAACCTCGATTCTTCCCGCCTCAACGCGAACCGGTCTGCCGTTGCTCCTGTCCGTCGGACATGTAGAAGGTCAGCAGCATCTCCTGCTGCGTGGGCGTGAACGTTTCTCGAAGACACTTGTTCTCGTGGCGCAACTCCAGCCGGTATTCTTTGTCGACGGGAACGTCAGCGATCAGATGGTCGTTGAAGTCGAAGCGTTCGTCTTTGCTGATGCCTTGAAAAACCTCGCCGCCGTCTTGGGCACTCAGGATCCGTGTTTTCGCGGCAACCCGGTCACCACCTCTCTTGTCGAAGACGCGGATGGAGAGCCGTGTACGGTTTGGATCCAAGGGCTGCCTTTGCTGCGTGTAGCGGTCGGTGACGTCGACGGCGCGGACGTAGTCGGCCCGGCGGTTCCACACCGTGGGGAACTTCAGCGGGGTGATCTTGTAGCTGACGGCATAGATCGCGTGTCGGGGTGGATCCTGTTTGGCCTGGGACGCGCGGTGCACAAACCAGGCGTGATCCAACCCCTGTGGACTCGGTTCTGCGGCACCGGTGAAGTGCCAGCCCCGGTCCCAAATTTCCACCCAGGAGTGATTGCCGCTGCGGTCGGCCCACAATGGAGTCCCCACGAATCGGGCCGGGACGCCTACCGCGCGGCAGGCGTCGACCAGGAGGATGGACAACCCGGTGCAGGAGGCCGTACCGGTCTTTATCGATTCATGGGGACTTTGGTCGGCTTTCGCCCGCCTCCGGGAAAACTTGACCTTAAGCTGCTTGAAGATCGATCGATTCAGACGCTCGGCCGCCTCCGTGGCGGTCTTGCAGTCCTTCACCAACGGGGAGAACCGCTGGTAAAAGTCCTTTCGCCAGGCGTCCCGCCTCTCGCTGACGTTGGCGTACGGCAGCACGTCGTTGAGAAAGATCTCCTTGGGAATCTGATCCGCCCAAGGGGCGCCCTCCATCGCCCGATAAGCAAGACCGGTGTTTTCCAAGAGGAATTCGGCCGAGAGGGTCTCCAGGTCGCGTTGGGGCATGTTGGCAATCAGGAACTGCATGCCTTCGCTCTGATCGGCGGCGACTCTCTTCAGTGCGGTCAAGAGCTGCGCCTTGTTTTCGCCCGCGCGGGCCAAGACCGTCTGAAGCTCGTCGAACGAGACCTGCCCTGCCGCGAAACTTCCCGCTTCGGCGAACAATCCAAACGTAAGAGCCAGCACCGCAGCATTCCGCAATCCGCAGTTCATTCGAGCCCTTGTGCATGAGTTCCGGTTTCGGGATCCAAACACACCTCCCAGAGACCTATCCTACGCGGCAACGGGCGTTTGTCAAGTGCGCGGTGCCCATCCGTACGAACTCTTCCACTGGCATTCCCGGCGAATGCCGGGGATGAGAAGTCGGCCCACGGCCAAGACGGCCGAAATCGTCGTGCGACGAATCGCCGCGATCGCACGGCGTTCGCGTAACTTACCGGCCTTGTGCCGCAACTTGACCTATTGAGCCCTGCCTCGCGAATGACCGGGGATAAAGGTCGGGATGGTCGATTGGTTTCGGCTACCCCTCCCTCCGAACCGTGCGTGCGGATCTCCCGCACACGGCTCTCCGGTCGATGGTTTCACCTCCGAGAGGATTGACAGGCCGAGGCATGGGCGGTAACCAGACTGTACAGCCCTTGCTCGGCGAAAGAGGCGTTCGGCCAGCGATGGAAGTCCCATCCCTTGGCCATAAACCATTTGCCTCCTTCCACTCCCTTGAAGACAGCAGTCAACATGCGAACGGTCCAGACGCACGGTGCTGTGCGGCCAGCGTACAGATCGTCCTCTTGGTCCAGGTACTTTTCCAGGGCCCCCTCGGGATCATCCCAGGGACCGAAGTAGTACAACCGGCCCTTGGTCTTCTTCGCCCACCGCCGCGTGCCGTGTGGAGAAAGAGGAAAGTCGGGTCGAGGCTTGTCGGGCTTCTTCCTGTCTCGCCTCGTGGTAGAATTGCGGGCGGTGGTTTCACCTCCCTTTCAGGTGAGCGGCCGGGCCCTCCGTTGCGCCCCAACAGGGGGGGCATTTACTGGCAAGGTGTCACATCGGGTGTCATTAGCATTTCAGGGAGTCGGCCGAGCAAGTCAATAGTCCCCAGACAAAAGACCCTTTGCGCCCGTAGCTCAAAGGACAGAGCAGCGGACTTCTAATCCGCAGGTTGCAGGTTCGAGTCCTGCCGGGCGTGCTTTCGTCATCACTCGCCACCGTTGGCCGGCTTTCGCCTAACGTGTTTGCACTCGATCGTTTGTGACTGCCTTCCTGCTCGGTCCGTTGCGAATCGCCTTCGCCACCGCCCGCCATGTCTTGCACCGATTCGCCTCTGAACTGCTGCCCCAGATGCTGCCCCTTTGCTGCCCCGTTCTCCGCCGTGGCGTTGTCGGTTCCGGTTGCCCGGTGGGCCTCGGGACCGTCTGCGAGCATGCCGGGTAGCCGGGCCACCGCCTCGGCCTCGGCCCCTGGAAACAGATGTCCGTAAGCGACTACTCGCTCGAATCGTTACTCGAATTTCGAAGGGAGCGTAGGCGGCTATTCCTCGCGTAGTAATCCGCGCGATAGCAGGAACTCCCGTGCTACCTCGCGTGGACTGCACTTCTCGTGATCGACCTTGAAGTTCAACTCTCGGATCGTGGCGTCGTCAAGAGTTCTTCCGAGAGAGCTCAATGCCTCATGGAGAGCCGGACACGCCTGGAGTGTTTGGCTCCGAACGACCGGTGCCGCGTAATACGGTGGGAAGAAACGCCGATCATCAACGAGCAGCGTCAAGTTGTACGCCGCGATTCGGCCGTCGGTCGCAAAGGCTGCGATAACGTCCACTTCGCCATTGGCGATTGCCTCGTACATCAGTCCTGCGTCAATATCTCGCACCTCGCCGAATTGGAATCCGTAGGCTTCGCGGAGTCCAGGTTATCCGTCGGGAAATTCGCAGAATTACGCGCTACCTGCCTTGCCGTTTCCGCCTCCAAGCCTGATAATACTGTCTTGTTGGAGACTCCCGCCAATTCTTATGCTTCAGGAATCATGGATCAAGGTCCCCTTAGGAAAACCAGTATCGCGATTGCCGTCCACCCGTTGAGCCGGCGCATCACCCTGGTTTTCGTCGTGTTCGCCGCGTGCTTCTCTCTCATCCCACAGTGGACACCATCAGGGACCACGCCATGAAGGGCCAATTGGACCGTCGTCACCACCGAAGCCTCACGATGTTGAGCCTAATCTTGGCCGGTGAAGCGGTCTTTGTTCCGCCATTTCACCCAGGCCGGTATTTCAAGTCGAGTCTCCTCTCAACGTTCGGTATCGACGAGTTTCAACTCGGCCAGCTCGGTGCCATCTACGGTGTTGTGGCGATGGCCTGCTATTTCCTGGGTGGACCACTCGCCGATCGTTTTTCACCAAGGAAACTGATTTCTGCTTCGCTGCTGGCCACAGGACTGGGCGGTCTTTACATGTCCACGATTCCAAGTTTCAGCGGTCTGTACGTTCTCTTCGGATTTTGGGGGGCGTCAACCATCCTTGCCTTCTGGGCCCCGCTGATCCGCGCCACCCGCGAATGGGGCGGCGAGGAGCGGCAGGGGCGGGCGTTCGGGATACTCGACGGTGGCCGTGGGTTGGCAGCGGCGTTGCTGGCCGCAATCGCCGCATACGCGTTCGGGATGATGGTGGGCGGGAACGCTTCGGTCGATCCAGCGAGTGAGACATCTGCGATGCGGACTCTGCTGTGCTCGTACGCGGGATGCTGCTTTTTCGCGGCAGTCTGCGTATGGCTCTTCGTGCCTGATCCGACGCCGGTTGCTTCTCGGGCCGTGGATGATCAAAAAACAGATCAAGTGGGCGTCTTGCGCCGCCTCATGCTTGTGCTGCGATCGCCCGCCGTGTGGCTACAGGCGGTGGTCATTATCGCCGCATACAGTACGTTCAAGATGTTCGACTATTACGGCTTGTACTCTGAGGACGCGTACGGCCTGACGCGAACCGAATCCGCGAAGGTAGTCGCATACCTCAGTTTCCTGCGCGTTGCGGGGGCATTGGCGGCCGGTTGGGTCGCCGACCGGTTCCTGGGGGTGTCGCCCTCTATCCAGCTTTGCTTTGGCCTGCTGATCACGGCGTATGCGGTGTTCCTTTTCGTGCCGCCGAGTCACGAGCTAGTTTGGTTTATGATCGCAAACATGGCGGTCAGTTGCGCCGCTTTCTTTGGCTTGCGGGGCATTTACTTCGCGCTTCTTGAAGAATCCGGGACCCCCAGGGAGCTGACCGGCACGGCAGTCGGGATCATTTGCTTTGTGGGGTTTACGCCGGAAATCTTCATGCCCCTTGTCACTGGCTGGCTAATCCGTGAAGCACGTAGCAGCGGCAACGTGCTGACCGGATATGACCGAATCTTCTGGATACTCATCGTGCTCTCGTTACTCGGGCTGCTGGCAGCCGCGGCGCTTCGGTGGCTCGGTTCGCAACGGCGTTCAGGGGAGGGCCCTTGATCGTGCCCGCGCGGACGATGCCAGCATCCGCCCCGAACAATGCGACGATGGCGGCAGAGACGTCTCCGGAATTGCATACGGTGCCATGGGTCTTAGTCGATGTCGTCATCCTCTCCAAGAGCATCACCCGCCTCGATCACCAGTCCATTTTCCTTTAGCAGACCGGCGAAGTCCTCGGTCATTCCCTCCTTGTCGATGTAGTCGCACAGGGCGGCCGCAGCACTGCCGGTCATCCCGTAGGTGGCGAGAAAATCCACCAGCAGCGCAATCGCATCGTCGGCATCCAAGCCTGCTTGGTCTCGATACGCACGGAGAAGTTTTGCTGCGGCTGCCATGCGTCTGCTTTCCAAGTTAGGTCTTGTCCACCTCAAATATCCCTACCAGGCCGTGTGCACAACCGAGTCCTTGCTGGAGCTTCATCTCCAGATAGCGCAGGGCATAGCCGAGCTGCGGCTCGATGATATTCTCGCGAGGCAGGCCAAGACCGAGCCAGCCGACTCCTTCGACAACCAGTCTCATTCGATCCATCATTTCTCGCAGGGCCGGCGGGTATGAAGCTGGGACCGGTGGCGGTTCCGAAGAAAACGCCCTCTCCTGTACGTCGTAGTTCTGCATCAGTTCATCGACGTACAAGACCAGTGCGTTCCAACACATCTGGAGATGCTCGAAGTAGTCGTTGATAAACTCGAATCCCGCCTTCGGCATATAGTCCACCAGCAGCGAGCTAGGGTCGGTGCGGACATTGGCCTCGTGCAACGAGTTGACGGCCTGGCGCAGCGGCTGGGCATGGGGGTTGTAATCCGCAGTGTCCATGTGGCGGCCGGTGAAGACCGAGCGGTCAAAATACTCCAGCGGTTTGATTTCCATCTCGGCGAGCTTGCTCGCCTCGGCAACCATTCCTTCCGCTTCCTGCCGGCTGACCAGCCGGAGAAAGAGGTGCTGGAGTTCGTCGCGCCGTTGTTCCCGCTCTTCCTTTTCGTAGATGTAGGAAACGACGTAGTCCATGTTGCGGTTTTCCGAGAGGTCGTTTGTCCAGAGAGACTGCCATTCGTACGAGTAACGGCCCAGCCAGTCGCAGACAATCAAACAGTGCTCTTCCACCCGGGAGGCAATGTCCGCCAAGAGTCGAATAAACGTCTCATCTTCATTGTGGTGGGAACACGTGCCGTACGAGGCGAAGTACAGGTCGTAGGGTTTCTCGTTCTCAGCCAGTGGAATACCCTGGGTGAAGTCGGCCTGTCCGAAGACGAGCTTGGAATTCTGGCCGTAGATGCTCTGCGCCTGAGCGATAAGCTCTTCGTTCAGGTCAACGCCCTTGTAGGAGCCCAGCATGCCTGGGGTCAACAGGGCCACCTCGAAGTCCCGCAAGTCCGCATCGCGGTGCCGCACGCCGGCGAGTAGTTCATAGCCATCGGCACTACCGCACCCCAAATCCATGATCCGGAGGCGTTGCATGCGCGATTGCTTTCGTTCGATCAATTGCTGGAGGTGGGGATGCAGGAAGAGCCGCGTGATTTCATCTTCCCAAAGACGACGTACGTTGTCGTACTTTCCCACCAGCCCGGACTGTTTGGCGTACAGACCGCTGGTGGCGGCCTCGGTGTACGCCTCCATTTGGTCGTTGTC
>CAZUAM010000414.1:0-6689 GCA_964618095.1 uncultured Planctomycetaceae bacterium
AACGCGTCTTTGGGCATAAAGCGGCCGGCCCCCAGGACCTTGAAGGCCACCACCGGTTTGTCCAGTTTCGCGATGGTCTCCAGTGACTTCTCCCGGTCGCTCTGGTGAAAAGTGTCCGGTACGCCGATGGTCAGATGGTACCACTGGGCCGGCAGGCCGAGCTTCTCGGCCTTCAGCAGGGCCTCAGGATAATGGCTGGCCAGCCCGGCAGGCAGCCCGAAGCTCTTAATCTGCTCCAGCCATTGTTTGACCAACTCATGCCTTCCTTCCTGGATCGCCTCGGCGGCAATAGCACCCTGGATGCAAACGGCCCTGGCCCCGTTTTTTGCGCACTTGGTGATGTTTTCTTTCATGTCCCCATAGTCGGGCTGTCCGATCCAGATTTTCAGCTTACCGCCGCGCTTGCGGTAGTTGTTCCACCACCGAATCCAGTTGTCGTAGGGCGGCGACCAGACGGCAGTGATGCCGTGTTCCGTTGCTTGGTCCATCACCTGCATGACACGATCGTCGGTGTAGTACTCGCGCATCTGCTCAGCCGTTGCGTGGGGGTTGCCGTGGTGGAACCCGAAAAAGGGGTTGCTGCCGAGAATCAGCCGGGAGACCTCGAGCTTGCCCAGCTTGATCTTGGGAAGCTTGCCGGGGGGAGTGTCGGCGGCCAGCCCCTCGGCCGCTCGCAGGGCCCCCACGGCGGAGGTAATCGCCGCCGTCTCTTTAAGGAAGTCACGTCGGGTTGGGTGCTGCTTCATCGGATCTGTCCTCCTATGATCGCTTGGTGCACTCGAGTCAAGTAGGGGAGCCGTTCGCGCCCCCCAGAACGCGTCTGAGGGGTTCTCCACTGACGGTAGAGTTGCGACTGTGAAGACACGGAATTCCGTTGTCAAGAGTTGGTGCCCCCCGGGGAACGAAGAAGGCTTTCGATTTAATATTCCCGCTTCGTGATAATACCGGGCTGGGGGAGCGGGTACTTGCCGTCGGGACCCGCCGGCAGGGGCGCGGGCGAGTCGATGGTCAGCTTGTCCAGGTCAGGAGCGAATTCCTGAGTGTGGTTCAGGGCCTCCTCCCAGGTGACCACTTGGCCGGTGTGGCAGGCCATCCGGCCCATGATCTGCACGAGGCTCGCCTCGACGCCACGCTTGGCCTCGTTGTAGGGCTTGTCCTGGCGGATGGCGTCGATCAAGTGGTCCCATTCGAGCTGGTAGGGGTTGGGCTCCGGCGGGGGGAACGCCCACGCCAGATCACTCTTGACGATGTTGTGGCCCCTGTAGATGCGGCACTTGGCCGGGGTGTGCATATAGGTCGAAATCACCGCGGAGCCTTTGGTTGCGTGGGCATAGCTGGCAAACTCGCTGTAGCAGCCCGGCATGTTGCGGGCATCCATAAAGAGCCTGGTGCCGTCGGCGAAGGTGTATTCCACCGAATAGTGGTCGAAGTTTTGGTCCACGGCGTCGCCGCGGTAGCAACGGCTGCCGGAGCCTTGGGCACGGACCGGCCAGGAGCCCTTCATCCAGCAGCACTCGTCGATGTTGTGGCTGGTGTAGTCATGCACCAGGCCGCCGCCGGCCCACATGAAGCTCAAGTACCGCTGGACCTGGTAGAGCAGTTCGCTGATGTTGTCCGGCTTGCGGCGGGTGAAACCTACGGGCCCGACCAGCCGGTAGGTCCGCATGAAGGTAATCTGGCCGATCTGACCCGTCCGGATGCGGTCCAGGAGTTCCCAGCGGGCCTTGCAGTGGCGGCACATCAGGCCCACGCCCACCTTGAGGTTCTTCTGGGCCGACCGTTCGGCCAGCGCGAGCATCTTGCGTGTGCTGGGCCCGTCGACGGTCGTCGGCTTCTCCATGAAGACGTTAATACCCTTCTGGATGGCTTGGCTGAAGTGGACCCAGCGGAAGGCACAGGGGGTCGTGAGGATGACGACGTCGCCCGGCCTGAGGCAGTCCATGGCCTTCTGGTAGGCGTCGAACCCGATGAAGCGTCGTTCGGGCGGCACGTCAACTTGGGAAGCGTTGAAGCCGATCAAACGGCTTTCCGGGGGCCCATCCATTGCCGTAGCACCGGCTTTCTTCAAGTTCTCGTAGCTGCTCTTCAGCCGGCGCTGGAACACGTCGGCCATGGCGACGAGCTTGATCGGGCCACTCTTGGTGGCAAGCGCGTTGGCTACGGCACCGGTGCCGCGTCCACCGCAGCCAACCAGCGCCAACTGGATCGTGTTGTTCTCGGCGGCATGAACCGGCGGGACGGCTGCCCCCGCCAACGCTGAGGCCGCGGCAATTCGGCCCGTGTTCTTGAAAAACTCACGACGAGATGTGCCTCGGTTGGCAGTTTCGCTCACGACTTGCTCCTTTCCAGGGCCGACGGCCCCGCATGATACCGCCCCGTCACTCTTTGTCTTGCGTGGCGCGTTCGACGTTCGCCACATACAGTTCGTCTACACCCTCCTCCACGCCCCAGCCGCCGCCATCGTTGCCGGCCTGAATCGTCCGATCATAGACTACCTTGACGTATCGTGCGGTCTGCCGAGGAAGACTCATCAACGCCGTTCTGGCGCGGGGCCCCCACATGCCCGTTCCTACGGGACGGCCCCAGGTGGCTCCGTCGTTCGACGTATAGACTTCCCACCGATGAACCATGCTGTAGCTCTCATACGGCGGAATATTCGGCCCGTGTTTGTCGCCGTCGCAAACCACTGCATTGAACGTCTGCGGCGCTTTCATATCGACGATCACCCACTGCCCGCCTTCCCGAGTAGGATTAATGGAGTACGCCGTCTTGACGTTATTGTCAATTAGCCTATTGGGGTCGGCCTTGGCCTGATTGTATCCGTGCGCCGGCTTGGCCGTTATCGTCCATCCGGATCTGTCCAGAGGCGCAATGCGAAGAGGCCGGGGTTTGGCGATCCACCTTGCCGGGGGCTTGGGAATCGGCTTGCTCCCCGCGACGATCTTGAGAAACTTGCACCCGTGCTTGGGCACCTGCGCGGAATAGCTGTTTGTGAACGGACCGAGGTTCTGATGCGCCCACAGATCGCGCACCTGCGCCACACCTGAGGGAAGACTGATATCGGACCAGTTAACCGTGAGCGAAGCGGTGGTGGTGCCGATATTTACCAGCACCACCGCCTTGGCGCCTCCGGTGACCGTCTTGAGCCAGATTTCCATGTTTCCGCTCCGTTTCACTCGCTTTCCCGAACCGCCGTAGGATGGATTGGTGGCAAAGGCCGTGTCCTGATTCACGCCAATGGCCTCCGAATTGCCGAGGATGTGCTTCACGTACGAATACATGGCACGGACGTCGTTTCCCAGGATCAGCGGCGAGGAAGTCACGCACCAGAGGCTGAAATGCGTGATCTCTTCGGCCTCGTTACCCAAGTTGCCCACCTCCAACATATCCGGATCGGGCCACGCGCCCGGCTTACCGCTGCCGTCCGTCGCGTGCGTGCCGATGCAGTCCATCACGGACTTCCAGTTGGTATCAATATCACCGCTGGTGCGCCACATGTTACACACGTCCGGGGCGCCGTCGTTGCCGCTGGTGTGAATGCTGTAGAAAATCGGCCTTCTAGTGGCCAAGAGCGCATCCCGCATGGCGGCCCACGTTGAATTGTTGAAACCCGTGACCCAATCGTCGTGCTTCAAGAAATCGATACCCCAGGCGGCGAATCGGTTCGCCAAGACCTTTTCCCGGCCCTTGCCGTTGTCTATGTAAATGCCCAGTTTCAGACCCTTCGAATGGACGTACTCGGCCACCGGCGCAATCCCATCGGGGAACTTCTTTGGATCGGGTAGCCAAGTCCCCCCTCTCGCGTTCCAGCCGCCGTCGATGTTGACGTATTCGTAGCCCAGATCCTTCAGGCCGCTCAGCGCAAGGGCATTGGCGGTATCCTTGATCATCTGTGCGTCATATTCGCCGGACCAGCAATTGAAGGTGTTCCAGCCCATCGGCGGTGTCCGAGCCAGGTCGTTCTCGTGTGCCTCGGCCCAGCCGTCCGCCAACACCAGCAGCACCACAACCGCACTTGCTAGCAGAATGATCTTTCGCGTATTGCGTAGCATTGCTCGCTCCCTCATGATTACTGTTGGCTCTTGCTTGGTCTGCTTATGGAGTGTGCGCGCCTACTTCCCGCTATAGCCGCTGTACGGGGCGATGCCTCCCTGGCCGGCCGCGACCTCCTTCGTCGTCCCGGCGCGTGTCTCACGGATGAGCGTTCGGAACGGGTGGCGGTTATAGCAGACCTCGTTGAACAGCGCGAAGACGGAGGAGTCGGCGTTGACGAACATGGGGGCCAGGCCGCCGGCCGTGGTCGTGTAGCTGAAGTTTCCGAACAACTCGGTCCAGCCGCCGCCTTCCCGGTCGGAATTCATGGAATGAATCCCGGCACATCCGACCAACATGAGGACAATGAGGATTGCGGTGTATCTCACGGTCACTTCATCCGCTCCACCTGAGCGGACGCATCCAAATCGATGTCTTCAAGAATGGTCGTGTAGTCTTGTTTGTTTTGCCCGGCCTCAGCAAACGGTACCAGGCAAAGGCGGACCGCTTCACCGTCTCGTTTTCCCGTAACAGTATAGACTTGATCGCCCCACCAGCCGGAAGCCAGCCGGTCGCTTTCTTTCACTTGCTGATCCCGTGCCAACACCTGGGGCCCGCGCATGAACCAGACCTTCTCCGAATCCTTATCCGGATCTTTGCGCACCTGGAGAGTCATGCGGATGGACACGTCCAGGGTATCCCCCGGCGTCCACTCTCGTTCGATCCTGAGCATTTCACCGGCGGCGCCTTCGTAGCGGGTCTTCCCCACTGTTGCAACGAACGAATCGGTCCACGCGGGCACGCGCAGCAAGAGCGGGAAGCTCATGGCTTGGGGGGGACTGACCTTGATCTTGATGCTGCCGGACATTGGGTAATCGGTATTGATTTGCAGCGTAATCGGCACGGAATGGTCGCCAATATGGGCATGAATCAAATGCGTTCCCGCCTCATACTGGAGAACGGCGGGATTTCCATGGAGCGCGCCGGACACAAATTCCGGTATCAAAGCGATGCCGCGCGGCACGCTGGACGAACAGCAACTGATGTCGGGCTGGAGCCCGTGGCTCACTTCGCCATAGCGTCTGTGGCCATTCTCAGGCAGGAAATAGCACACCTGGCCGGTATGAGGCGATTGAGCGGCCGGCAAGGCATTATAGATCGTCCGCTCGAGCGCCGCGGCATACTTCGGGGCGCCTGTGACCTGGAACAGATGCATCGTCAATTGAAGCCAGGTTACGGTGACGCAGCCTTCCCCGCTTTTCGGCTCGCGGTCGCCCTCGCGCGCTTCACTGGGCAGCACGAAGTCATCGGTAAAGTGCTCGGCGTAACTCGTGGTGCCAATGGGGTACAACCGCCGGCTGTGGATGTCATCCCAAGCCTTCTGGCACGCCTCGAGATAACGGCCGTCGCCCTCGATGCGGTACAGCTCCATGAGACCCACGAGATTGGACATCATTTCATAGGCTTTGTTGTTCGCGGTCTGGTACACATTGCCGTGGTCCAGCAGGCTGGTGAGAATCTTCGGGGCAGGCGGCTGTTGCCAGGCGTCGATGATGTAATGACAAAAATCGAGATAACGCTTTTCGCCCGTCAAGCGGTAGAGCTCGGCCATCGGTTCGAGCACGCTCGTCGAGGCCATGCCGACGTGTGAACTCGCGCGAACGATGCTCTTCTTACCCGGCCCGAAGGTAATGCACAGGAGATCGGCGGCGCGTTTGCTGGCCTCGAGAGCCGGCTTATGGCCGGTCGCCTGGTAATAGGTCAAGAGCCCGATGAGGCAGTATTTGTGGGTCCAGACGTCCCAGACCGGCCCGTCCCAGGACACGCCGTCGCGCTCGACGAAGCGATTTTTCTCGGGATACGTGCCCAGATAGCCATTGGGCAGCTGAGTGTCAATGAGCTTGTTTACGGTATAGTCCAAACGTTTTTTGAGCTGTTTATTGCCCGTGAAGCGCCATGCATAGGTTCCTGCATGGAGGAATTTTCCCACGTGCTCGCCCAACCACCATTGGCCACCAGAGCGCTGCTCGAACGGACGGAGTATCGTGTCCACGTTCAAGGTGAGTAAACGCTTGTCCATGTTGAGCTCCATGCGGTCACCCAGATAACCCTTATAGGTGGTCCTTGCGTAATCCGCCGGTACAAACGCATCCGGCACCGTGTTTTTCATGGCCGCTTCTGGCGGCGCAAGCAATGTCGCCCCGGCATCGAAACCCTGTTTCTGCTTATTCCCCTTGGCTGGCGTTCTGGGTTCGAGGATATCGAGAACATCTTGCGGATTTGGGCCATACCGCACATCGGCCGTGACTTTCACGGTATCCGGGATGGCCGGCGGCTTCATCGGCCAGGATTCAGTCGGAATCTGGCCGTAAAGCAATGCAGTCCAGATAATGCCGGCGCTCAAACGGCAAATCACGATAGCTTTCATAAGACCAAAATCCTGACTAGCGCGGTATTTCTATTTGCGCTTGAACTCATAAGCACCAATGTCCGGAGCCTTGCCCTGCGGCACCTGCGTACCATCGAAATCGGCTGCGGGACCCGCTTCGGCCCCGGCGTCGATAGCCGGGCTGTCGGCCCTCAGATGCAGATTTCCCTTCGCGAAATCGACGAAACGCGGGTCGGCGATTTTTTCTCCGGGACCCAGGGCAAGTCCA
>CAZUAM010000415.1:0-6641 GCA_964618095.1 uncultured Planctomycetaceae bacterium
CGCCGTTGCGCGCGCACACAGGAGTTGGCTGTGACAACCGACGAAATCCGCAGCCGGTTCCTTGAGTTCTTCCGCAAGCGTGACCACCGCATCATCGCGCCGGACTCCCTCATTCCGCACAACGACCCCACGCTCCTGTTCACCGGCGCGGGGATGAACCAGTTCAAGGAGCAGTTCCTCGGCCCGCGCGCCGCCGACTTCACACGGGTCGCCACCTGCCAGAAGTGCCTCCGGACCGGCGATATCGACAACGTCGGCCGCACCGCCTACCACCACACCTTCTTCGAGATGCTGGGCAATTTCAGCTTCGGCGACTATTTCAAGCGCGAGGCGATCAATTGGGCCTGGGAGTTCTGCACCCACAAGAAGTGGCTGGGCATGGACCCCGACCGGCTCTCGGCCACCATCTACCTAGACGACGAGGAGGCGGCCGAAATCTGGCTCGGCGACGTCAAGCTCCCCCCGGAACGCCTCCTGCGGATCGGCGAGGACGAAAACTTCTGGCCCGCAAACGCCCCCAGCCAGGGGCCCGACGGAGTCTGCGGTCCGTGCAGCGAAATCTATTTCCACTCCCCCTTTGGCGAGGTCGAGATCTGGAACCTGGTCTTCACCCAGTTCAACCGCGTGGGCGACCCGCCCAACAACCTGCGGCCGCTGCCGAGCAAGAACATCGACACCGGCATGGGGCTGGAACGCACCGCGGCCGTGCTCCAAGGGGTCGAGACCAATTTCCACATCGACGTCCTCCGGCCCCTGGTCAAGGCCGCCGCCGACGCCTGTGGCGTCAGCTACCAGCCGGAAAACGAAAACGGCCGCCGGCTCCGCCGGATCACCGACCACGTCCGCGCCTGCACCTTCGCCATCCACGAAAACGTCTATCCCGGTCCCAATAAGGAAAAGTACGTCATCAAGCGGCTGCTCCGCCGGGCCGTGCTCGACGGCCACCAGTTGGGCGTCCGCCAGCCCTTCCTGCACCAACTCGTGGGCACGGTGGCCGAGCTGATGAAAAGCCCCTATCCCGAACTGACCGTAACCGTGGCCCGCGTCGCCGGCGTGATCCAGAAGGAGGAGAGCAACTTCCTCTCGACCATCGACGCCGGCCTGGACCGGATTGAGAGGATCTTCGCCCAGATGAAAAAGGACCACCGGGGGATGGTCGCCGGCGCCGAGGCCGCCGATATGTTCCAAACCCACGGCTTCCCGCCCGAACTGTTCGAGACCCTGGCCGCCGAACACAATCTCACCTTCGACTGGGACGGATACGCCCGAGAGATGGAGCGCCACGGCGTCGAGTCGGGCGGGGGACAAAAGGCCGAGTTGTTCAAGTCCGGTCCGCTCGAAGCCCTCAAAAAGGCCATGCACGGCAGCACCTTCGTCGGCTACCAGACCACCGAAATCGACGACGCCAAGGTGGTGGGCATCATTGCCAGCGATCAGCTCTGCGACAAAGTCGACGAAGTGGACAGCCAGCGCCCCATCGCGGTGGCGATCGACAAGACGCCCTTCTACGGCGAGATGGGCGGGCAGGTCGGTGACCGGGGCGAACTCTGCGGCGACGGCGTCCGCTTCCAGGTCACCGACACCCGGATCGACGGCGCCCTGACGCTGCACCACGGACACCTCCGCGAGGGTCAGCTCGCCCTGGGCAGCCTCGTCTCCGCCCGGGTCGACTCCCGCCGCAGACAGGCCGTTCGCCGCGCCCACTCGGCCACGCACCTGCTGCACTACGCGCTGAGAAAACACCTCGGCGAGCACGCCCAGCAGCAGGGCTCCAAGGTCGGCGAGGACCTGCTGCGGTTCGATTTCACCAATCCTTCGGCGCTGGGGGCGGACGACCTGGCCCGAATCGAGGCCGAGGTGAACGCCAAAATCGTCGAGGATGCACCGATCGCCTGTGAAAACCTGCCGCTGGGCGATGCCCGCAAGGCCGGGGCAATCATGCTCTTCGGCGAGAAGTATCCCGACGTGGTGCGGATGGTCTCCGTCGGCCAGTTCAGCAAGGAACTCTGCGGTGGAACCCATCTGGAGCGGACCGGCCAGGTGGGGCTGCTGAAGATCGTCGGCGAGGAGAGTGTGGCGGCCGGCACCCGGCGAATCGCGGCCCTGACCGGCCCGGCCGCCCTGGAGCACGTCCGCTGCAGCGAGGGCCTCCTGGCCCGAACGGCCGCGGTGCTGAGAGTCCCGCCCGAAGAAGTCCCCGACCGCGTGGAGGCCCTCCTCAGTGAGGTCCGCCAGTTGAAAAAGCAACTGGCCGCCGGGGCCAAGGCCCAGGGTCCGTCGGCCGAGAACCTGCTCGCCGAGGCCACCGAAGTGGCCGGCACCAAGGTCGTGGTGGCCGAGGTCCCCGGGGCGGCGCCGCCCGTGCTGCGAAAACTGATCGACCAGCTCCGCCGCAAGGTCGCCCCGGTGGCCGTCACACTCGGCAGCCGCCAGGAGGACGAAGGGAAGGTGATCCTCATAGCGGGTGCCAGCCGGGACCTGGTCGAGCGGGGGTTCGACGCGGTGGCCTGGGTTCGCCAGGCGGCCGCCGTAGTCGGCGGCAGCGGGGGCGGACGGGCCGACATGGCCCAGGCCGGCGGAAAGTACGCCGAAAAACTCCCTCAGGCCCTCGAGACCGCCCGAACCACTGTGCAGCAGATCGTCCGCGAGCTGTAGCTTCCTGCGCCCCCTCTTATGGTGGTACTGGGCGGTGGTATTGTCCCCCGTTGACAGGTCGGGTGGGGGAGTCTAATATGCTTGATTCTGTTCGACCTTCTGAAATGTTCTGAGGCGAGGGGCCCGGCAAGGGCCCGATCTTTTTGCATCAAGTGATCCGATGGCCGTTCCCAAACGTAAACATTCCAACTCCCGCACCGGCAAACGCCGCTCGCAGGACGCCAAGAAACCCCGGCAGCTCGAGTACTGTGACCAGTGCAGCACGGCGGTGCCCTCGCACATGGTTTGCCCCAACTGTGGCCATTACATGGGCCGCAAGGTGATGGATACCGAGTCTTGAGCAGGATCGCGTTTTTATTCCCGGGACAGGGTGCCCAGACGGTGGGGATGGGCCGGCGCTTGGCCGAGTCGGTTCCTGCCGCGCGCCGGCTCTACGACTGCGCCGGCGAGTTGCTCGGCTACGACCTGGCCAAGCTCTGCTTCGAAGGACCGCCCGAGCAGCTCGATTCGACCGTGTGCAGCCAGCCGGCGCTCTTCGTCACCAGCCTGGCGGCCCTGGAGGCGTTGCGCACCGAGTCGCCGGAAGTGGTCCAAGGCTGCCAAGCGGCGGCCGGGTTGAGCCTGGGAGAATACACCGCCATGACCTTCGCCGGCGTGATGGACTTCGACGACGGCCTGATGCTGGTCCAGAAGCGCGGAGCGGCCATGCAGCAGGCCGCCGACGCCACGCCCAGCGGAATGGTCAGCATTCTGGGGCTGGAACGCCGCCAGGTCGAAGCCCTCTGCGAAGCGGCCCGCGGCGACGAAACACTCCAGATCGCCAACCTGCTTTGCCCGGGAAGTATCGTCATCTCGGGCACCAACGGGGCGTGTGAGCGGGCGGCCGGGCTGGCCCAGTCGTTCGGGGCCATCAAGGCCGTGCCCCTGGCCGTGGCCGGGGCCTTCCATACCCAGATCATGCAGCCCGCCCTTCAGCCGCTTACCGAGGTCCTGACCGACGCCCCCTTGCAGCCGGCAAGAATCCCCATCGTCTCCAACACCGACGCCCAACCCCACGAATCCCCGGAAGAGATCCGCCAATTGCTGATCCGCCAGGTCCTCCACCCCGTCCGCTGGGAAGACTCCATGCGGTACTTGTTGCAAGAGGGGTTCGATCAGTTCTACGAGGTCGGGCCCGGACGCGTACTGCGGGGTCTGTTGCGACGTATCGACCGCAACATCGCCTGTCACAGTGTCGCCGTGTGAGGTACCGGATCGTCCCCAGTGGTATAACCAGATGAGTTTCAGTCCCAAAACCCGCGGGCCGCGCCCCGTGGGTCCAAGCCAACGCCCGCGAGCCGCGCCCCGTGGGGCAACGGAAAACCACCATGACGGATGAGACTCCTACTCGGATTTCCACCAACTTGGCCGGACAAGTAGCGATCGTCACCGGCGCGGCTCGGGGTTTGGGCCGGGCGATCGCCCAGACCTTGGCCGCCGCAGGTGCCAAGGTCGCCTGCGTCGACGTCAGCCAAGAGACCTTGACCGACTCTGTCGACGGGATCCGTGCGGCCGGCGGCTCTGCCGAGCCGATCGCCTGCGACGTGACCGACGGCGATCGCGTCGCACAGGTGGTCACCGAAGTCGTCGAGAGGTGGGGCGGTCTGCAGATCCTGGTCAACAACGCCGGAATCACCCGCGACACCCTACTGATGCGAATGAAGGACGACCAGTGGGACGCCGTGATCAGCGTCAACCTCCGCGGCACGTTTCTCTTCAGCCGGGCCGTCACCCGGCCGATGATGAAAGGGCGCCGCGGGCGGATCATCAATATGGCCAGCGTGTCCGGCCTGATGGGCAACCCGGGACAGGCCAATTACTCCGCCTCAAAGGCGGGCGTGATCGGACTGACCCGAACCCTGGCCCGGGAACTGGCCGCGCGAAACATCACCGTCAACGCCGTCGCTCCCGGATTCATCGCCACCGAGATGACCGCCGCCCTGGGCGAGGAAACCCTCGGGCAACTCCAGAAGCAGATCCCCCTGGGCCGGCTGGGCAAGCCCCAAGACGTAGCCGACGCCGTGCTGTTTCTCGCCAGCGAGGCCGCCGAATACATTACCGGGCACGTGCTCACCCTGGACGGAGGATTGACGGCGTAGGATACGCAAGTTCCCCAAAATACGCCAAGGACCTATAGACACGGGAGGCAAAAGTCGTTATACCTTTTTTCAACTCCCTTGCCGAACCGGAGAATAGGTGATTCTGATATAAGGTTGGTTGGGATAGCAAACGTGGGGAGCCATAGGAGCGCACCCCCAAAAAATGCGAGTATGCGGAGGACCCTCAAGGTGGCCTCAGTCGAAGAACGAGTGATCGATATCGTTGCCGAACAGCTTGGCGTCAGTAAAGACCAGATTACCCGAGAGACTTCTTTCGTAAACGATCTGGGAGCCGACTCCCTCGACACCGTGGAGTTGGTGATGGAACTCGAAGAAGAGTTCGACATTAACATCCCCGATGATGCGGCCGAGAAAATCCAGACGGTCGGCCAGGCCATCGATCACATTCAACAGAGCGTCGACGGCAACGAAACCTCATCTTCCTGACGGGCTTCCATGAAACGGCGCGTGGTCGTAACCGGTATCGGTGCAGTCACCTCCCTTGGTTGCCGGGTGGAAGAGTTGTGGACTCGCGTCTGCAACGGCGAGAGCGGCATCCGTACGCTTCAGCGGTTCGATCCCTCGCCTTTTCGAGTGCGGATCGGCGGAGAGATCCTCGACTGGTCCACCGACGGCTATCTCCCGCCCAAGGAAGCCAAACGCATCGACCGCTTCGCGCAGTTGGGCCTGGTCGCCAGCGTCGACGCAGTGAAGGACTCCGGAATCGATTTCTCCAAGGAAGATCCCTTCCGCTGTGGAGTTATCATCGGTTCAGGGGTCGGCGGCCTCCGCGAAATCGAGGTCCAGCACACCCGACTGCGCGACAAAGGCCCCGAAAAAGTCTCTGCCTTCACCGTCCCCAAGATGATGGCCAACGCCGCCAGCGGACAGGTCTCCATCGCCTTCGGCCTGCGGGGACCCAATACCACCGTGGTCACCGCCTGTGCCAGCGCCACCAACGCCATCGGCGACGCGCTGAGGGCCATCCAGTACCGCCACGCCGAGGTGGTCGTCACCGGCGGCGCAGAAGCCGCCGTAACGCCGCTGGGGCTCAGCGCCTTCGCGGCTATGCGGGCATTGTCGGAACGAAACGACGATCCGCCCGCCGCCAGCCGGCCCTTCGACAAAGACCGTGACGGCTTCGTGCTCGGCGAAGGCGCCGGAGCCCTCGTGCTCGAAGAGCTCCAACATGCCAAGGCCCGAGGCGCACGCATCTACGCAGAATTGCTCGGCTACGGCGCCACCGCCGACGGCAGCCACATCACACAGCCCGACAGAAGTGGCACCGGCGCCAGCCGTGCCATGTCCGAGGCCCTCGCCGACGCACGATTGGATCCCACCGAAATCGACTACATCAACGCCCACGGCACCAGCACCCCCCTGGGCGACCAGGCCGAAACCACCGCCATGAAGACCGTCTTCAACGAGCACGCCCGAAAGTTGAGCATCTCCAGCACCAAGAGCCAATTGGGCCATCTCCTGGGTGCAAGCGGCGGCGTGGAACTCGTCTTTTGCGTCCTGGCGCTCCGCGATGGCGTGATTCCGCCTACCATCAACTACCAAACCCCCGACCCACTCTGCGACCTCGACTATACCCCCAATCAGGCCCGCCAGCGAAACATCGCCGTGGCGATGTCCAATAGCTTCGGTTTCGGCGGGCACAACGGCTCACTGATCGTCGGGCAGCTCCACGGCGACAGTTGAGATGCCCCCTCAGGCTGCCCGCCTTACCCAGCTTGTTGCCCCGGCCCCACCTCCACAACCGGGTGCAGGAACGCACTTCCGGAATTTGTAAAACCGGGTAATCGTAGTAATTGTGGCAAGGCAAATGGCAGCAATTCTGCCAAT
>CAZUAM010000416.1:0-6629 GCA_964618095.1 uncultured Planctomycetaceae bacterium
CAGATAAGGGTTTTTTGAAGTCTACTACCACAGGGAGAGTGCAACATGAGAAGCTGGCCTATTGCAGTAGCAACAGTCGTCTTGCTGGTAAGCGTGGCCCAGGTGTCCGGCGCGATACAGAATGGCGGATTTGAAACCGGGTTTTTACCCGGTTGGGACACCATAGGAACCACGAGCATCGAGACCGGTGCCTATGGCGCTGCTCCGACAGAGGGGACCTACCAGGCATTGATTACCAACGGTGCCGGCAGTGTCTCTTTAGCGAGTCTGGAAACGTTCCTGGGGGTGCCTGCTGAAACCTTGGCGGACTTGCGTATGGGGACACCGAGACAAGGGTCGGCTATTCGGCAAACAGGCATCCTTGTTGCCACGGCTGGTAACACAATCTCCTTTGACTTCAGCTTCCTCACAAATGAATCGACGCCAACTTCCTGGAATGACTTCGCCTTCTACACGCTTCAGACGGAGGGATTCGTGTTGGCCGACACTTTCTCGGCGGGCTTCGCTCCGTCGGCAACGCCGTTCAAGGAGGAGACCGGCTATTCGACCGTGACAACCGTGCCATTGCAGCCCGGGGAGTATACCCTGGGATTCGGCGTGGTGCAGCTACGGGACACGCGCGGTGACTCGGGTCTGTTGATTGACGACGTGCAACACCACCACACCCCGGAACCGGCGAGCCTCATTGTCTGGTCTCTGCTGGTCGGTCTGACCTGGGCAGGGGGAATGCTGCGGTTCTTGCGTCGGCGGCGTCGGCAATGCTGGGCATAAGACACGCAAACGCCGCAGCGAAGAATCGAACGGAACCCGGAGGCCACCTGCAAAGGTGGCCCTTTGCTGGAGCATTCGGCAATCCCGCCGCAGCCGGCAGAACGGGCCGGCTCCCTTACGCGTCTGCTGCGGGATTCCGGCAGATTCAGGTCCACTTCTGTAATGCCGCGTCGATCTCAGTGCGTACTTCGGGTTCCGTTTCAACGGGTAGTCGCCGACGGAGGGCCTCTTCGCCTGCGAGGGTAGCGTACCGGCCCAAGGCCCAGGCACACGCCGCGCGGACCAGCGGGTCGGGGTCTTCAACCCCTTGCAGCAAGGCGGGTAGTGCGGCCCGATTGGGCCGACTGCCCAGCACGATCGCTCCGTTGCGCAGGACGCCCGGCCGCCTGGGACGCCACAGCGGCGAGTGGCGAAACCGGTTTCGGAAGGCGTCCTCGTCGAGCTTCAACAGCTCGGCGGGCTCGACCGGGTTCATGCCCGGCCTCGGGCGGAAGCCTTCTTCGCTGGTGGTCGGCGTGGAGCGGTTCCAGGGACACACCTGCTGGCACGTATCGCAGCCGAACAGCCGCTGGCCGATCGCCTCGCGGAGTTCGGGCGGGATGCCGTGGCGCAGCTCGATGGTCAGGTAGCTGATGCACCGGCGGGCGTCCAACCGATAGGGCTCGACCAGTGCCCCGGTCGGACAGGCGTCCACACACGCCCGGCACGATCCGCAATGGCCGCGGCCGGAGGATTCATCGTAATCGAGTTCCTCGGTCGTGAGCAGCGCGGCCAGGAAGAGCCAACTGCCGAACTGCCGGCTCAAGAGGAGGGTGTTCTTGCCGATCCAGCCCAGCCCGGCCAGTTGGGCGAACCGGCGTTCGGCCAACGGAGCCGTGTCGACAACGCCGCGGACCCGGGCTTCGGGGACGAGCCGCCGGTGGAAATCGGCCAGGCGGTGCAACCGCCCGCGGATCAGTTCGTGGTAATCGGTTCCCCAGGCATAGCGCGAGACGTTACCCTGTCCCGGCTTCGGGGGGACCGGTTCGACCGTACGGTAGTTGGCCCCCAGCATCAGGATACTTCTCACCCCGTCGAGCACGTGTCGGGGATGCCGGTAGGCCTCGGCCCGAGCGGCCAGGTAACCCATCTGGCCCGCATGTCCCTCGGCCAGCCACCGTTCGAACCGGTCGATTTCCGGCGGGGTTGCGGCCGGAGTGGCCCCGGCCAGGTCGAAACCGAGCCGGGCCGCCTCCTGCTTCAAAGCGGCGGTCAGAGAGCCGGGGGCCATCGGTGGGGGCTTTTGTCGAGGGTGGCCAACGCGTAAGATGGTGTCTATCCATTGTATCCGCCGCCGTCCGCTCGGAGACTCCCCCCATGCGACTGCCCGTCGGCTTGATGCTTGGCCTGCTGCTGGGCGTGCTGCCGGTGGCCGGTTGCGGGCCGGCGATTCCGCCGGAGGAGCTGGGAACCGTGCTGGAGGAAGTGCCCGAGATCCCCGGCGCCGACGAGCCCTACGAAATTCCCGATTTCGGCCCCCCTCCCACGCCCGGTGCGGAGACTCCCGAACCTGACCCGGAAACCTAAACGGGACCGGGCATCAAGTCAAGGCCGTGGATTTGGGCGAGCGGCAGGAAAAGGTTTACCGTGTAGGTCGGATTGGTAATCCGACCGGGACGGAATGCCATTCCGTCCTACTGTAATCCCATTCCATCCTACGGGTAAGTTGCCTTCTTCCGCTCGCCCAACAAGACGACAACCCCAATCCGACGGTAAATCCCTTCCCGCCGCTCGCCTTGGACCTCGCCTATGCACGCGGCTTTCAGACACGCAGCCCTTCTCGTCGCGGCTCTTTGGGCTGCCCCTTTGGCAGTCGCCGGCGAAGGCACGAAGCTCAAACCCAAGGTCGACGTCCTGGCACAACCGCTGATCGACGGCGGCACGCTCATGGGGCTCGTGGTGGGGATCGTCGATGGGGACAAGACCCACGTCTTTGGCTACGGCAAGGTGTCTCGAGAGGCAGACAGGGCGCCCGACCGGAACACCGTCTTCGAAATCGGCTCGGTCACCAAGGTCTTCACTGCACTATTGCTGGCAGAGATGGCGGAGCGCAAGCTGGTCGGGCTCGAGGATCCCGTTGACAAGCTGCTTCCCGACTCCGTAGCGGTTCCCCAACGAGACGAGCGGGCCATTACACTGCTGGACCTGGCAACCCACACTTCGGGCCTGCCCCGCCTTCCCGACAACCTCATGCCGCTAATACGCAAGAAGCCCCAAAACCCCTACGCCGATTACACGGTCAAACAGTTGTACGAGTTCCTCGCGAAGCATTCACTGGCTCGAAAGCCGGGAACACAATACGCATACAGCAACCTGGGCATGGGGCTGCTGGGCCACGCGCTTGCCAGGCGCGCGGGCACGAGCTACCAGAGCCTGGTCGTGCAAAGGATATGCCTCCCGCTGGGCATGAAGGAGACGCGGATCGAGCTTTCCGATGATCTCCGCTCGCGGCTTGCCCGGGGACACGACCGCCGTGGGGACCCCGTTCCCAATTGGGACATCCCCACGCTGGCCGGAGCCGGGGCTCTGCGATCGACCGGGAGCGACCTGCTGAAGTTTTTGCGGGCGAACATCGGGCTCGGCAACAGCCGGCTTTCGACCGCAATCGCTACCACCCACCGCCCCCGCCAGCAGATCGGAAAATCCGCCGGCAAGATCGCGCTGGGATGGCATATTCGGGCCGGAGAGAAGATCCTTTGGCACAACGGGCAGACGGGCGGATATCACAGCTTCGTGGCCTTCCAGAAAAATCGCAAGATCGCCGTTGTGGTCCTGAGCAATTCTGCCGTGGGGATCGTCGACCAGCTCGGTTTGCGGCTGATGAAGCTCCTCTCGGGCGAATCCGTCGAGCCGCTGGAAGTGGGAAGCACCGGGCAACTCGGCGTGTGGTTAGCACCAAACGGTTTTTGTGGGTACTCGCGTTCACTTTCCGATGGCCCGTAAAAAGGGGTCGGGGCCTGTGCCGTTGCGTTTTTCTGGCATTCGATCTGGGATTCGCGAAAGATCCCGAGAAAACGCCTGCTAGCACTGCCGGGTCGACCGCACATTTCCGCTCGCGCTCAATTTGTCCGGAAACCTCGCTTTTCTTCGGGAAAAACCGTTGGATTTGGAGCGAAACACGAGAAAAACGCAACGGCATAGGGTCGGGGCCGATTTGTGCGAAGCACCCTTCGGGCCGTGCCGGCAAATCAGCCCCGACCTTTTTCCCGGCCGCCCGGGAGGCGAAATAGCGCCGGCAGAACCCCCCCCCACAAGTGCTATTCGGGCCGTCTCGGGCGCTCGGGACGGTTGCATTGCCGCCCGATCTGATTAGCCTAGAAGGATGGGAGAACTACAGAGGTTTTTTCGATTGAGGAGATACAGATGAACGTAAAGGTGGCAATCTGGATGTTCTTGGCCGTCTCGGTAATTTGCGTGCTGCCCAATGCTGCGGGGGCGGCGAACGGCCCGTATTTCGCTTGGGGTGGTTTCGCGCCGTGGACCTACATGCCGCCAAGTGTTTATGTCCTCGAACGCAGCCCCTATTTTGCCCTGCATCCGCCGGTCTATTACAGCTACCCGGTGTCACGGCCGTACGGACATCTGCCCTATCCCTATCTGCCGGGACCATCGACTCAGCCGGTCGCGGAGGAGAGGCCGCAGACAATCATCAATCCGTATGCGGCGGGGTCGGGCGATGCCGGCGTGCGATCGGAGGCCGCGTTGCCTGGGCGGGTGCAGGTAATCTACCCGGCCGCAGTATTCGACAAGTCGAAGTAGGGGGTGCCTCTCTCGCCGCCCCCGGCGTCATGGTGCGGATTCCGGCCGGAATGGCCGACCGATCGACCACACCACCGACGAGGCACAGAGGTAATGCTGAGCCCCCTCTGGCTTCCTGAGAATGGCAGAACCCGGCCCGCCGCGGCGCCTGCCGACGGCATCGCGTCTCGATCACGCAGCCTGCGGACAGTGGCGCGCAAAAACAGCAAAGTGCCCCCAGCACCGGGGTCTGGGGGCGGCCCGTAGCCGGGCAACTAATCACTCATCGCATGGGCAGGTTTGACGTGCTCGGCCCGGGGACCTTTGGGCCCACGACCCTCTTCATACTGCACTTCCTGCCCAATGCTGAGGGCTTCGATGGTCGTGCCTTCCAGGGACGAGTGGTGAAAGAATATGTCACCTCGCTCCCCTTCGATGAACCCAAACCCTCTGTCAGACACCAGCTTCTTAATGGTACCTTGCGGCATATCTGCCACTCCTGAAACACGGAACGTAAATAGTAACCTGGCCGTTCGTCCTCACGTGCGGCCCCTTTCCACACACGAAGACATTGGCCAAACAACAGAGGGGGCAGCATCAACCGCAATCGAAGGCAGGCACCTTTGGGAAGGTCGCTGACACACGAAACCGCAGTGTGACGAGACGCACAACTCTCGGTGGGAGTTTGGGGTTCGCATCTATTTCTCACCGCCCCCTATAGCGGGAAAGTATACCATCTTCGGCTAGGGAAGCAAGAGGGAGGTAGGCCGATACCCTAGCGGCTTTCGCCAGTTCGCCAATCCGAGCCGCCGGTTCGTCAGCGCGTTCCGCCCGGACCGGCACGCCCCTGAGGTGGCCGTGGACAAGGTGTTCGTCCCTCGATACAACACCACCCGGTCGTGGGGTACTGGTAGACCGGCCTTGAAGGCATTCAATGCGTACCCCCCGGGCCGCTTTTCTTTGCTGGGCTGTACTCGCGGTCTGCCTGCCCCTGATTGGCCCGGCCAAGCTGCCGGATCTCCAAGCTTCCGAGGAGCTTCTTGGCTCGCGGGGGCCCGCGCCGGGCAGCGGCGTCGGGCCCAGGCCCCAAGGCGTCCCTTGTGCAACGTAACATGGGGATTTCGAGGGCAGGCTCTCTCCCAGGCGCTCCGCTCCGGTGGTTCTGACATCCACTCCCGCGCCGTCGGCTCACTCATATTCGCCGCGAACATTTTGGCCACGCGAAACAGCGGGCAACTTCGGCATGGACACCGTTGCTGACCGCTCGTCCAGTTTGGCCCCCTGCCCGATCCTGCAAAGCTGGTAGAGGTCCTGGCAACTGGAGATCCGGAATCAAACATCTTGGATGAGGAACCATCACAACACGGATAGCCCGTCAAGCCACCATTCGAGTGGCCGTGACGAAAAGACAGGCCGATACAAATATGCAACGATTAGGCAACATGCACAAGATTGGCAAGGGAATGGGGCTCTCGTGCCTTGCTGTGCCGTTGCGGTTGACGACCCGCTTTCCGTTCAGCTCCCGGCCAAGTCCGCGCCGGCAAGAGCAAACGGCGGGTGTGTGCACGCACGAGCAACGGGCGAAAGGTCGTTTCCGTTGCCAGTGGATAGACGCGGGCCTACGGGGTCGGCAACCACCGCAGGTAACCAACGCAAAGAGGTAACCGGAGAGATGCGAATAGCACTGTTTTCTTGGGAGACCCTTCATTCAATTCCGGTGGGCGGGATCTCCGTCCACGTGACGGAATTGGCCGCCGGACTGGAACGCCGGGGGCACGAAGTTCACGTGTTTACCCGCCAAGGACATGGTCAGCCGCACTACGATTGTATCCATGGAGTCCACTACCATCGCTGTAGCTTCGAGTTAAACACGGACTTTGTCCAGGAAGTCAACAACCTGTGCCGCTCGTTCGTGGACTGTTTTTTTGCCGTGGAGGACTACGTCGGGGAGTTCGACATTGTTCACGCCCACGACTGGCTGGCCTCCAACGCCGCGGTCTGGATCAAGGAAAGCCGCGGCCGGAAAGCGATCGTTACGATCCACTCTACCGAGTACGGGCGCAACGGCAACGCGTTTTTCG
>CAZUAM010000417.1:0-6618 GCA_964618095.1 uncultured Planctomycetaceae bacterium
GTGTCTGCCTAATTCCCGAAGGTAATCACAAACCCTACCGCGCTCAGCTTCGGTCATCAGGGCAGTACTACCAACGGATAGCGGACAGCTTTGTTGTAATACCGCATTCTCTGCTCCGGTCACTCTTCTATCCACAGATTGGTCCGATCCTTTCAGTCTTCATCGCACCAAAGTCCCATGCAGACAGTCATGGGGCGTCAGTAACGTTTGAAGCAAAGATTGGCAATACGGGCAAGGGAACAGCAAGAGACGTGTGCGTGCTGGTGGAAGCGCCAATGAACGCCGCGTTTTCGCCACACGGTTATCAGGTCCAAGACTTGGGTTCGCGTTCATCCAGCGAAGGTTCATCCGGTTCCTTTCGGCTGAAGCAGAACCTTCACCCTGGACAGTCGCAAGGTCTGTGCACGTGCCAATGGAGTGGACAAGCAACTCGTGATTACGCCCAAGGCACAGGGAGCGTCCGGCCTTTCTCCTTCGCGGTCGCGCTTAGCGAACCGTTTTTCCGAATGAGGATCTTCTCGCTTGACCAAGAAGAGCAGGATCTTGAAGTGACGTTCGACGCCGATGAACTCAGAACGGGCACGATCAAAGAAGCCCGGAGAATACCCGCCTTCGGAGGCACGACCGAGCAGGGATAAAGGGAGTGAAGGGGTGTGCCGTGTTTTTTCGCCTGCGCTGTTGCGTACAAATCGCGAGTGCCTTGAGTGCGAGTGTCTGGTGCGGCGATTCAAGCGGCCAGTCTTACGCGTCCTCAAGTTCAACCGTGATCGTCTTGCCGACGGCTTCGGCGTATCTCATCAGCGTGTTGATCGTGATGTTCGGGTCGGGGTCGTTCTCCAGCTTGCTGAGTGAGCCCCGGTCGATCCCTGTTCGTTCGTTCAAAGCGCGCAGACTCATTCCCTGCCGCCGGCGCTCCTCCTTCAACGCCTTGAGCACCTGCTTCAGCAGAATCCGCTGTTTGACGGCTTTGCCGCGGCGCTTGATTTCAGGCAACTCCTCCGCAATTTGCCGGCGGACTTTGCCATACTTGGCCTTCTCTTCATCTGTCAGACGTCGATTTCGGGTGATTCGCTTGCCCATGGTACCCTCGCGCGCTGAAGAACAGCTCTGCCACTACTCCAAAGGATAAGCAGTAATCGGGTAAACTGTCTCCTCGTCTACCCAATCAAACACAACACAAATGTATGCGTCCGTGGAGGTAAAGCCGAAGGCAATTGGGTGTCCACTTCTGCGGCTAGTATCGAGCTCGTGAACACCGTAGAGAACATCCTCGACATCCTCTTTCGTCAGGCCATGCTCTGCGATGTGCAGAACATTGCCTTCTGGATCGTCGTCCATGTCCCAGAGCACGCACTGAATTGCCAACGGTCCAACCTCCCCATACGGTCTGTTGAATTATATCCCAACACTATGGAAAATGCAAGGCCCGTCAGACGCCAGTCGCAGACCGGTAGACACCGGAATTCCCACTGCGCCTATGTCAATCCCAAAAGCAGCTCTTGGGCAGCAGTGTCCGGTTCGGCGGCGCCGGCGATCGCGCCGGTGACGGCCACGCGCGTGAAGCCGGTAGCCAGCACCTCGGGGAGGTTCTCGCGGGTGATCCCGCCGATGGCGAAGGCCGGCAGGCGGATCTCGGCGGCTACCGCCCGCAAGAGATCGAGGCCCGGAAATTCGTCGAAATGCTTGGTCCCGGAGGGGAACACCGGGCCGACGCCGAGGTAGTTGGCCCCGTCGAGCACCGCCTGCCGGGCCTGGTCGATGGTGTGGGTGGAAACGCCGATCAGGGCCTCGGGGCCGACGATCGTGCGGGCGTCTTTGACCGTAAGCTCCTCCTGGCCGACGTGGACCCCGTCGGCCCGGGAGAGCACGGCCAAGTCGGGCCGGTCGTTGATGATCAGCAGGGTGTCCGCTTCCCGGGTGAGTTGGCGGAGCCAACGGGCCCGTTGGAGCAGCCGGCGGTCGTCGAGTGTCTTGTCGCGAAGCTGGACCACGTGGACCCCGGCCTCGACCAGCCAGCCGGCCAGCCGCCCGAATTCCTCCGGCGACGGCCCGCCCTCGATCAACACGTAGAGCCGGGCCCGATCGAGCCGCTCGAGGCTGGTCCGGGTGATCTCCACGGCCCGGTGCAGCGTGTAGGCTCGGTAGCGGAGCTGTTCCAGTTCGGCGGCGAAAGTCGCCATCGGAGACGCCTCCTGCGATTGATCTGCGTCGAGCAGCTTGCCGAACTCCTCCAGGCTCCGCAGGGCCTCTTGCAGCCGCGTGAAATTGGCCCTCAGCACACCGGCGGCGCTCTCGCGGCGGCCTTCCGACTCCGTTGCCAGCTCGGTTCCCACGTCGGCCCGGGTCTCCCGGGCGGCCAGGCGATGCGCGGTGGAAATCCGGCCAAGCGCCGCGGCCAGATCGTGGCGCAACTGCTTGCACAGCGCGGTCAAATGACGGTCGTCCAGCACGAAGCGGACATAGTCCTCGACCGCGCGAAGCCCCTCCCGGGCACGGTTGGCCGCGGCGTCGACGACCCGGAGGACGTGGATCTGTTGATGCGTGGCCCGCTGGCTTTCCGAGGGACTCCGGGTAAGGTCGGCTAGGCCGCAAGCGGCGTCCAAAGGTTGGATCGGCGGCGGCCCCGGCTGATGCCCATAAAGCTCATGGATCTCGGCCTCCAACGCGTCGGTCTCCAGGCCCTGCTCGCGGAGCCAAGCCGAGACCTCGTGCTCGGTGGCGACCAGTCCCAGCAAGAGGTGTTCGGTTGCCAGCTCCATCGGCCGCGGGTATTCGGCCAACCGTTGGCGGGCGACCTGCAAGGTTAGTTCGACCTCGGCCGAAAGCTGTTCCCGAAGTGGGGGCGCGCCGTCGGGGGGGGCTTCGCGGGGCGTCAGCTCGGACCAGCGGCGGCAGACGGCCGCCGCGTCGATTCCTTGGCCTGCCAGCATGATGGCCGCCCGACACTCCGATTCGGCCAACAGTCCCAATAGCAGTGCCGGCGCCCCCAGTTCGTCAAAGCCCTTACGACTGGTCCACGTGGCAGCAGTGTCGATCGCTCGTTGAGCGGCTGGGGTGAATTGAAACTGCATAGCGCTTTAAGTCTCCCAGATATTCCAGGTGTCCGCAATCTAGCCCTGACTTCCCCCCCGCCTGTTCTTTCGGGGGGGAATGCGGTGGGGGTCTGCGATAAGTTGTTTGAGTACCACGTGTTTGACGACCGCCGCCGGACGACCAATAGTCAGCACGTAGAGATTGTAAACCAAGGCCAGACTTCTAGTTGCCTTGATTCAGCCTGTTCTGGGAGTTACAATTCGATGGCCGTCGGTGCGGTCGTACCTGACCATCGGCCAAGAAGGAACGAACTGCCATGCGCAGGATGCGATGGGCAATTTACCTCTGGCCGGGGCTACCCCAGCTCTGGCTCCGCGGGAGTTGGTCCGGCCTGGCCGTGGCCGTGGCAACGGCCGCTTTGCTGGACCTGGCGCTGTTGGGCAGCTTCGGCTGGAGCGAGTTGATTGGATCGGAGTGGCTAAGGGCCCTTTGGCTGGCGCTGGGCGTGGTTTGGGTGGCTTCGGCGGTCCTGTCCGTGGTGGGCAGTCGCCGCCAAGGATTGCGCGGGCAAGCCGATCCGGCTGGAGACGCGTTCGAGAAGGCATTGGAACAGTACTTGAAAGGAAACTGGTTTCAAGCGGAACGCCTTTTGGGCGGCCTGCTGCACAGTGACGCAGGTGACCTGGATGCCCGCTTGATGCTGGCCACGTTGTTACGGCACACCGGCCGGTTCGGGGAGGCGGCCGCGCAATTGGATCTGCTGACGCGGTTTGAGGGTGCCGGAAAGTGGGAGTGGGAAGTACGACGTGAACGGGAGCTATTGAGCCAAGCCAAACAGCGGATCGACAGCCAAGACATCGACAGCCAAGACGAGGAACAGACGTGCCGTAGTTCGACGGACCCGCCGGCCGAAATACCGCACGCCGCATGATGCGCCGGAGATAAGACGGCCCCCAGGGCCAAGATCACAAAAGGCAGGCCTCAAACGGAGAGTTGTAATGTACGAGCGATTTACTGACCGCGCCCGGAAGGTCATGCAATTGGCCAACCAGGAAGCACAGCGGTTTAATCACGAATACATCGGGACCGAACACGTTCTGCTGGGGTTGATCAAGGAAGGCAGCGGCGTGGCAGCCAACGTGTTGAAAAACCTCGACGTCGATCTGCGGAAGATCCGGCTGGAAGTGGAGAAGCTCGTGCAGAGCGGGCCGGACATGGTCACTATGGGCAAGCTGCCCCAGACGCCCCGGGCGAAAAAAGTCATCGAGTACTCGATGGAAGAAGCCCGTAACCTCAACCACAACTACGTGGGTACGGAGCACATCCTGCTGGGCCTGCTCCGCGAGCAGGAGGGCGTGGCCGCCCAGGTGTTGATGAACCTCGGCCTGAAGCTCGAAGAGGTCCGCGAGGAGGTGCTCAACCTGCTGGGCCACGGGATGGAAGGCCCCGAAGCCTCGGAGCGCTCCGGCGGTCTGGGGAGCGGGGGCGAGCCCCAGCGAAGCGGCAAATCAAAGACTCCTGCACTGGACAGCTTCGGACGTGACCTCTCCGAACTGGCCCGGCAAGGAAAACTCGATCCGGTCATCGGACGCATCAAAGAGATCGAGCGGACCATGCAGATCCTCAGCCGGCGGACCAAAAACAACCCAGTCCTGCTGGGCGAGGCGGGCGTGGGCAAGACGGCCATCGTGGAGGGCTTCGCCCAGAAGGTCGTCAGCGGCGACGTGCCCGAACTGCTGCTCGAACGCCGCATCGTCGTCTTGGACCTGGCCATGATGGTGGCCGGCACAAAGTATCGTGGCCAGTTCGAGGAACGGATCAAGGCGGTGATGAACGAAGTTCGCCGGGCGAAGAATACGATCCTGTTCATCGACGAGTTGCACACCTTGGTGGGTGCCGGCGGGGCCGAAGGGGCGATCGACGCCTCCAACGTGCTCAAACCGGCCCTCTCCCGCGGTGAGATCCAGTGCATCGGCGCCACCACGCTGGACGAGTACCGCAAGTACATCGAAAAGGACAGCGCCCTGGACCGCCGCTTCCAACTGGTGATGGTCGAGCCGTCGACCAAGAGTGAGACCATCGACATCCTCAAGGGCCTCCGCGACCGCTACGAACAGCACCACCACGTGCAGATCACCGACGATGCCGTCGAGGCGGCCGTGGAGCTGTCCAACAGCTACATCACCGGCCGGTGCCTGCCCGACAAGGCCATCGACGTGATCGACGAATCCGGAGCCCGGGTGCACCTGAAGTCGATGACCCGGCCTCCCGATTTGAAGGAAATCGACGAGGAAGTCGAGAACCTCAACAAGGAAAAAGAAGAAGCCGTGGCCAACCAGGACTTTGAAAAGGCCGCCGCCCTGCGCGATCAGGCCGATAAGCTCAAGAAAAAGAAGCAGACCATCACCCACGAGTGGCGCGAAAAGTCCCGCGAAACCGACGGCGTGGTCGACGAGGACGTGATCGCCGAGGTGGTCTCCAAGATCACCGGCATTCCGCTCACCCGCCTGAGCACCGAAGACTCCATGCGGCTGATGCAGATGGAGAGTGATCTGCACAAACGGGTGATCAGCCAGGACGAGGCAATCCGGTCGATCTCCAAGGCAGTCCGCCGCAGCCGCAGCGGTCTGAAGGATCCCAAGCGGCCCACCGGCAGCTTCATCTTCGCCGGGCCGACGGGCGTGGGCAAGACGCTGTTGGCCAAGGCCCTGGCCGAGTTCATGTTCGGCGACGAGGACGCCCTCGTCCAGATCGACATGAGCGAATACATGGAGAAGCACAACGTGAGCCGGTTGATTGGGGCTCCTCCGGGCTACGTGGGCTTTGAGGAGGGGGGCCAGTTGACCGAGAAGATCCGTCGGCGGCCTTATGCGGTCGTCCTGCTGGACGAAATCGAAAAGGCCCACCCCGACGTCTTCAACATGCTCCTGCAAGTCATGGAAGAAGGCCGCCTCACCGATAGCTTCGGCCGGAACGTCGACTTCCGCAATACGATCGTGATCATGACCACCAACGCCGGAGCGGAAGCCATCAAGAACGAAACGGCCTTCGGCTTCCAGAAACCCGACGAGGATGCCTCCTACGAGAACATGAAAAGCCGCGTCCAGGAGCAGATCGAGAAGGTCTTCCGGCCCGAGTTCCTCAACCGCGTCGGCGACGTGATCGTCTTTCGCCACCTCACCCTGGAAGACCTCGGCGAGGTGGTCGAGCTGGAGTTGGCCAAGGTCCGCGAGCGGCTGGGCGAACGCGGCCTGACCCTCACGCTTTCCCCCGAGGCCAACAAGTTCCTCGTCAAGAAAGGCTCGAACCTCGACTTCGGTGCCCGGCCGCTACGGCGGGCAATCGAGAACTGCGTGGAAGACCCCCTCTCTGAGGAACTGCTGAAGGGCGAGTTCCAGGGGAAAGACACGATTATGGTCGAGGTCAAGGAAGTCGGCGGCAAGAGGCAACTGGTCTTCGAAGGTTCGGTGACCAAACCCGCCGAGGAACGCCCCCCGGTCGGCGCGGTAGCCGAAGGCGGCTCCGGCCAGGAGACATCGTCCTAGGAAACTTAGCCCCCGGTGAACACACCGGGGGCACACACCG
>CAZUAM010000418.1:0-6606 GCA_964618095.1 uncultured Planctomycetaceae bacterium
GAAGCAAGAGGTGCCGCTGGACGTCTGTGCCGGCTGCCAGTTCGTCTGGTTCGATCCCCAGGAGTTCGAGCAGTTTCCGGCACAACCGCCCAAGCCGAAGCAAGACTCGCGCAAGCAGCTCCCGGAGAAGGTCCGCGAGGCCATGGCGATGGCGGACCTTCGGGTCGACGAGGCGCGACAGCGCGGGAGCGATTTCGGCGGCGGGGAACCGGACGAGACCTGGAAGACTATTCCCGCCCTGTTCGGCATGCCTGTCGAGCACGACGTCAACCCGATCCGCTGCTGGCCCTGGATCACCTGGGGGCTGGCGGCGGTGATGGCGCTGACGTTCATCCTCGCCTTCCGCAACGTCCCGCAGGTCGCGCAGCAGTGGGGGCTGGTGCCGGCGGAACCCTTGCGCCACGGAGGAATGACGCTGCTGACCAGCTTCTTCCTTCACGCCGGCCTGTTCCACCTGATCGGCAACGCCTACTTTCTGCTGGTCTTCGGCGACAACGTAGAAGACCATCTCGGCCTGTGGCGGTACGGGCTGCTGGTGTTGCTGGCGGCGCTGGTCGGCGACCTGCTGCACGTTGTGGCCGACCCGCGGGATACGACGCCGTGTATCGGGGCCAGCGGCGGGATCTCGGGGGTGATCGTCTTCTACGCGCTGAAGTTTCCCCACGCCCGACTGGGCTTCATGTTCCGCTACTGGCGCCGCTTTAGCTGGGTCCACGTCCCCGCCTGGTTCGCCCTGATCGGCTGGGCCTTGCTGCAACTGTTGCTGGCCGACCTCCAATTGGCCGGCGTGAGCAACGTTTCCGCGCTGGCCCACCTGGGCGGCGCCGGCGTGGGCCTTGTCGCCTGGGCACTATGGCGGGCAGACCCAGATGCCCGCCAAGAGGATTCCTTCGGATCGTTGCGACAAGAGCCCAGCCGCAGGCCGTAGCGACCGTCTTTTTGCACGGCTAATCAAGTGCGTCCACTACCTTGCTAAGCCGCAAGCGGCTTACCGGCACCGTTGCTTGCCTTGGGCAGAGAAGTGTGTTAGACTGATTAGTTTCAGAATGCACCGATCTCCTCGTCCGTGCAACCCATGAACCGGGAAGCCGACCAATCCCCGCACGACGCGGCCGAAAGCATCCGGATCCGTGGGGCCCGGGTGCACAACTTGCAGGACATCGACCTGGACGTCCCCCGCGACTGGCTGGTGGTGGTCACCGGCGTAAGCGGATCGGGAAAGAGTTCGCTGGCCTTCGATACCTTGTACGCCGAGGGACAGCGGCAGTACATCGAGAGCCTCTCGGTCTACGCCCGGCAGTTTCTGCACCAGATGGAGCGGCCCGACGTCGACCTGATCGAGGGCCTCCAGCCGACGATCTCGATCGATCAGCGGGCCGGCAGCCACAACCCCCGCAGCACGGTGGCCACGGTCACCGAGATCTACGATTACCTGCGGCTGCTGTTTGCCCGGCTGGGCGAGCCGATCTGCTACCGCTGCGGCGAGCCGATCCGGCAGCAAAGCCCGGAACAGATCGTCGACGATCTGCTGGCCCTTTCCGAGGGGACGCGGATGATGATCTTGGCCCCGCTGGTCCGCGGGCGCAAAGGGCAACACAAGGAGACGCTGGCCGCCGTGCGGAAGGCCGGTCTGCTGCGGGCGCGGGTCGACGGCCGGGTGATCGACCTCGACAATCCGCCCGAGTTGGTCCGCCAAAGGACCCATCACATCGAGGCCGTGATCGATCGCGTGGTCGTCCGCGACGGTGTCCGCCCGCGGCTGGCCGAGTCGATCAACTTGGCGGTCCGCCACGGCGACGGGTTGGTGCTGGCCAGCTACGAGGAACAGTCGCCGAAGGGAAGCACCTGGCACGACGAGCTGTTCAGCACCCAATACGCCTGTCCCAACTGCAAGATCAGCTACGAGGAGCTCGAGCCGCGGACCTTCAGCTTCAACAGCCCCTACGGTGCCTGTCCGGAGTGCGAGGGGCTGGGTGCCCGGGTGGCGTTCGATCCGGAGCTGGTGATGCCGGAGGCGAGCCTCTCGCTTTCCGGCGGGGCGATTGCTCCTTGGAAAGGGGCTCCCCCGGCGGCGTTGCGGAAGATCAAGGGCCAATTGCGCGAGTTCATGTCGAAGGCCCGTTTCCGCTGGGACACCCCGCTGGCGAAGCTCAAACCCAAGACCCGCCGTCAACTTCTGCACGGCGACGGCAAGCGGTTCGCCGGCGTGCTGGCGATGTTGGAAAAGGAGTACGTGACCACCGCCAGCGAGTCGAAGCGGCAGCGGCTGGAGACGTTCCGCGGAGAGGTCGTCTGTGGCGAGTGCGGCGGGGCGCGGCTGCGGCCCGAAGCCCGCAGCGTCCGCCTGGCCGGCAAGGCGATTCATCAGATTGCGGCCATGACCGTCAGCGAGGCCCGCAAGCTGTTCGACACCCTCGCCTTCGACGAAGACGAACAGCCCGTCGCCCGGCCGATCCAAACGGAAATCGCCGCGCGGCTGGAGTTCCTTCAGAAGGTCGGACTGGAATACCTCACCTTGGATCGGCCCGCCGGGACCCTCAGCGGCGGCGAGCTCCAGCGCGTGCGGCTGGCCACCGGGCTGGGCTCGGGACTGGTGGGGGTGTGCTACGTGTTGGACGAACCGTCGATCGGGCTACACGCCCGCGACAACCAACGGCTGATCGGCGCCCTGCGGGAGTTGCAGTCCCGGGGTAACACCGTGATGGTGGTCGAGCACGACGAGGCGATCATCCGCCGGGCCGACTGGCTGATCGACCTGGGACCCGGCGCCGGCCGCCATGGGGGGCGGGTGGTCGTCGAAGGAACGCCCGACGAGGTGGGCCGAGACTGCGATTCGCTTACCGGCCGGTACCTGGCCGGGTTGCTGAAGATCCCCCTGCCGGCCCGCCGCCGGCGGACCGCCAAGACCCGATCGATCACCATCGAAGGCGTGGCCACGAATAACCTGAAGGAGGTCACCGCGCGGTTCCCGCTCTCGGCACTGGTGTGTGTGACCGGGGTGAGCGGGGCGGGCAAGAGTTCGCTGTTGAACGAGACCTTGGCCCGGGCCGTGGTCCGCCGGCTGGGTGGAATCGCCGCCAAGCCCGGCCCGCACACCAGTCTCCGCGGCACCAGCCAGATCGACAAGGTCGTGCAGGTCGACCAGTCGCCGATCGGGCGGACCCCGCGGAGCAATCCGGCCACCTACACCGGTGTGTTCGACGAGATTCGCAAGGTGTTTACCAACACCCGAGACGCCCGGCGACGGGGCTACAAGGCGGGCCGGTTCAGCTTCAACGTCAAGGGAGGCCGCTGCGAAGAGTGCCAGGGACAGGGACAGCAGAAGATCGAGATGAACTTCCTCCCCGACCTCTACGTCCCCTGTCCCGTCTGCGAAGGAAGGCGCTTCAACCGGCAGACGCTCGAGATCCACTACCGCGACCGGTCGATTGCCGACGTGCTCGAGATGCGCGTTGATGACGCGGCGGAGTTTTTTGAGAACTTCCCGGCCATCAAACGCCTGCTGGGCGGTTTGCAGGAAGTCGGGCTGGGGTATCTGAGCCTTGGCCAGCCCTCGACCACCCTCTCCGGCGGCGAGGCCCAACGTGTCAAGCTGGCTACCGAGCTTTCGCGCGTGGAGACCGGCCGCACGCTCTACATCCTCGACGAGCCGACCACCGGGCTGCACTTCGACGACGTCCGAAAGCTGCTGGCCGTGCTCTCGCGGCTGGTCGATCTGGGCAATACGGTGGTGGTGATCGAGCACAACCTCGACGTGATCAAGACCGCCGACTGGCTGATCGACCTAGGCCCCGAGGGTGGCGAGTCGGGCGGCCAGATCGTGGCCACCGGCACCCCCGAGCAGATCGCCGACCTGGACGGCAACCACACCGGCGACTTTCTCCGCGCGGTGCTCGATCGAAATGGTGATGTCTGAGGCGTTGAGGGAGTGTAGACAAACAGCTTCCCGCTTTCGCAACATCCCTCCCGTTTAGCCGCCGACGGCACGTCGGCGCAGGAATGGGCGACGCTATCGCCGACGTACCGTCGGCGGCTAAACTACGCACTGGGACTCACGCCGCCAACGGCGGGCGGCTTTGCGGGGGAACATCATTCGCGGGAGTTGCCCTTGGCGGACTTCTTGATGCGAATGCTCCCGTACTGGTTCTTGAGCGTGATCCGCGGGACGCTTTCGTCGAGGCCCTGGAAATTGTCGGTTCCCGTTCCCATCGCGTAGACGGGGAGATCTGATTTGACGCTGCCATGTGTAGTCTGGGCCTCGATCTTTGGCGAGAGTGATTCGGCGACGTTCAACTCCAGGTCGGCGTAGGAATTCTCGGCGCGGACCAGACGCAGATTGGGATCGCTCAGGTGGAGCTCGACCTTGCCATGCCAGTTCTTGCAGACCACCTTGGCACAATTGACGTCGAGTTTGATCGTGTCGTAGTCAGTCTGGACATCGAGGTTTCCCCGCAGCCGCTTCCCGGTGATCTTGCCGTGGTGATTGCGCACGCGTGTGTTCGCAGCGAGGTCGTCCAGTTCAATGTCGGCGTAGTACCCCTCGATCTCGACCGGTCCGGCGATTTCGCTGGCTACGACACTCCCGTGTTGGTTGTGGACCTTCACCCCTCCCGCCGCACGACTGACGCTAACCTCGCCGTGTGTGGTCCTGCCTTCCAACGCACCTTCGACGTCGGTGGCGGTGATTGAACCGTGGCGATTGGCCAGCTTGGCGCCGGGGATCCGCTCGGCCGTGAGCGGGGCGTACGAGGTCTCCGCGTCGATGTCGCCCGCCAGGTCGCTCAACTGAAGCTTGCCGTGTTGACAGCGGGCGTGCGTTCCCCCCTGCACGCCCAGGATCTCGCTCTCTCCGTAGCAATTGCGGACGTTGATTTTAACGGCAGCGGGTACCTTCAGCGTGAGCTTGGACTCCACGCCGCGGAGTCGCCGGGAAGGCCGCCCGGGTATCCCCAGGGTCCAGGAACTTCGGCCCGACCGCTGATCGACCCGCATTTCGATCTTCTGGGTGAAAACCTCGGCCAGTTCCACGGTGTTGGCCCAGCAGGTCAGTTCCCAGGACCAGCCGGGCGTGCCGTCGGTCACCTCGATGCGGACCTTGCCGTACTGGTTATCCACCCCGATATTCTCGACGTCGGCGAAGATATCGCCGTCGCGCTGGACGGTCGCGGTCTGACCTCTGCGATCGAAACGGTATCCGCCGAGGCGACTGCCGGACATCAGCCCGGGACCCCACCGCAGCGCGGCCATCACCACCAGGAACAGGACGATCAGAAATCCGCAGACGGTCTGTTTCATGCCACGGCCACCTTTATTCTGGCGGGAGAAGGCCGTTTGGGCCTGGGCGATGGTCCAGCCGCCCCCACTACGAGGCAATTCGCACCGGCGCGGAGATTATTGGGAGAAAACCGGGGCGTCTCGGAATCCGTCCCGCGCGGCGAACCCTTCGACCTTCAGTGCGGTCCTACCGATGTCCCCGACAGCTTGAATTCATGGCCTGCCGGAGATATATTGAAGTGTTTGGGCAAGACCGGCTACCCCTGTATTATGGGGCCAGAAAGCGGAGGAGTCGATTCCCGTGGCCACTATCGCCAAGAAAAAGAAAGACGCAAGTCCCCAGCCGACCAGCGGGGCCGATATCGTGGTGCAGTCGTTGGTGAATCACGGCGTGGACACGGTTTTTGCCTTTCCCGGGGGGGCCAGCATCCCCTTGCACCAGGCGCTGACCCGCTTCCGCGACGCGGTCCGCGTAATCCTGCCGCGGCATGAACAGGGTGCAGGATTCGGCGCCCAGGGATACGCCCGAACCAGCGGAAAAGTCGGCGTCTGCATGGCCACCAGCGGGCCCGGGGCCACCAACCTGGTGACCACCATCGCCGACGCCAAGCTGGACAGCATTCCGATGATCGCCATCACCGGCCAGGTGGGCACCTCGGTGATCGGCACCGACGCCTTCCAGGAGACCCCCATCGTCGAGGTCTGCCGCAGTGTGACCAAGCACCATTACCTGGTGACCGACGTGGGCGACGTGGCGCGGGTGATCCGCGAGGCGTTTCACATCGCCACCACCGGCCGCCAGGGACCGGTGCTGGTCGATCTGCCCAAGAACGTCCAGCAGGCCCAGACCGTGCCCGACTACGATGCTCCCATGGAGTTGCCGGGCTATCACGTGGACGATCAGCGGGCCGGGCCGGAGGAGATTGCCGAGATGGCGGCGATGATCCGCAAGGCCAGGCGACCGGTGATCTACGCCGGTGGCGGGCTGATTAGCGCCGACGCCAGTGAGGAGCTGGCCGAACTGGTCCGCAAGACGGAGATCCCGGTGGCCATGACCCTGATGGGGCTGGGTACCTTCCCTGGCGACGACCCCCTCTCGCTGGACATGCCCGGCATGCACGGCAGCGTCTACGCCAACTACGCGCTCGACGAGGCCGATCTGCTGCTGGCCTTGGGCGTGCGGTTCGACGATCGGGTGACCGGCAAGGTCTCGGAGTTCGCCAAACGCAGCAAGATCGTGCACGTGGACATCGATCCCTCGGAGATCAACAAGATCAAGCTGGCCCACCTGCCGATCGTCAGTGACGTCAGGTACGTGCTGGCCGAGTTGAA
>CAZUAM010000419.1:0-6587 GCA_964618095.1 uncultured Planctomycetaceae bacterium
CCGACGCGGAGCGTCGGAACGAGAAACGTGACCTTCCAAGGTTTACCGAAATGGTGGACAAAAACCGTTTGGTGCTAGGTCCCCTTGCAATTGCAGACGGCAGCATGGAGACTATAGGCGGGACCTGTAAGCCGTCACAACTGCGAGACAGCAAGATGAAACGCCGCACGACATTCCCGGCCTTACTGGCTTTTCTGGTCGGTGCTTCGGCGATCGAGACCGCCCCCGGAGCACCGGCGGAGCACCGCCCGCCCAACGTCCTCTTCATCCTCCTGGACGACCAGGGCTGGGCCGACGGCCGTTCGCTCGGGCATCCCTATATGAAGACGCCCACGATCGACCGTCTGGTACGCGAAGGCACACGGCTGATGCAGTTCTACGTCAGCAATCCGGTCTGTTCACCGAGCCGGACGGCGCTGATGACCGGGCATTTTCCGGCGCGGCACCGGGTCCACCAGCATTTCGCCACCCACCGGCAAAACGCCCAGCGGGACATGCCCAATTGGCTCGACGCGGACGTGACCACGGTCTGCGACTTGCTCAAGCAGGCCGGCTACGCCACTGCGCATTTCGGCAAATGGCACTTGGGCAGCGGCCCCGGAGCACCGGGCCCCGGGGCCTACGGCATCGACGTCCACCGCACCGTCAACTCCAACGGGCCCGGATGGGACGAGCGGCAGAAGGATCCTTACTTCCGTGCGAAGTCGACCGGTCTGTTCGTCGACGAGGCGATACGGTTTATCAGGGCACACAAGGATCGGCCGTTTTACGTCAACCTCTGGACGCTCGTGCCGCACGCCCACCTCAACCCGACGCCGGAAGAGCTTGCCGTCTACCAGCGGCTGAAAGTCGCCCCGAGCGACTTTCCGGGCTGGATGGGCGGCTACGTCCGCGACGCCAAGAATCCGGCCGAGCAGATGAAGGTGTTCTGCGCGGCCATGACCGGGCTCGATGCGGCCCTCGGCCGGCTGCTGGACTTTCTCGACGCCGAGCGTCTGACTGACGACACGCTGATCCTCCTCTCCAGCGACAACGGACCCGAGGACTATCACATCGGTAACGCCGCGAACGCCGGGATGGGCTACCCGGGTCCGCTGCGGGCACGCAAGCGAAGCCTGTTCGAAGGTGGCATCCGCACGCCGTTGATTGTGCGGTGGCCCGGGCACGTCAAGGCCGGCCGGGTGGATCAGGCGTCGGTTCTGACCGCGGTTGACTTCCTGCCGACGGTATGCAAGCTGGCCGGGGTCAGCCTCCCCGACGTTCAGCCCGACGGTGAGGACATGGGCGATGCCCTGTTGGGCAAGTCGCGTGCGCGAAACAAGCCGGTCTTTTGGGAGTGGCGAGGCGGCGTGGCGGGCGATCCGGACTATCGCCCGCCGCGGCTGGCCGTCCGCGACGGCCGATGGAAGCTGTTCTGCAACTTCGACGGGAGCAACGTCCAACTGTACGATATTCCCGCGGACTTGGAGGAACGGTCGAACCTCGCCGGCCGCAACACCGAGGTCGCCGCCCGGCTGAAGGCTCGACTTCTGGCATGGAAGAAGACGCTTCCGGAAGGCCCCGTCCAGGAGGCTCCGCGCAGCCGACCCCGGCAACGCTAGAGGGTCCTTTGCAGGCCGAAGTCTCGCTATCCGAGACACAGTACTTCCAAGTCTGGGGAACGGGTGGCTGGGGTCGAACGAAGTGAGCCCCGAGATCCTCGGTATTCCGGGGGCTCGCTGGCGCTCGACCCCGGGCACCCGAAGGCAGGCCGCCCGAACTTGGAACTACTGAGACAGGTATTCATGCTCAAGAGGGAGGGTTGGCGATGAAACGATCGATACGTCTGGTTGCGTGGGGCGCGCTGGCGCTGATCTTCGGTGTCCCGTCGGTCGGATTGGTCGAGGCGGCAGACCACGGCAGCCGGCCCAACGTCCTGTTCTGCATCGCCGACGATTGGGGCTGGCCTCACGCGGGCGCGTACGGCGACCCGGTCGTCAAGACACCGGCGTTCGACCGGCTGGCACGCGAAGGCGTCCTGTTCGAGAACGCCTTCATCACGGCACCCTCTTGCACACCGTGCCGCAATTCGATCCTCAGCGGGCAGTGGCACTGGCGGCTTGAAGAGGGCGTCAACCTCTGGAGCACGTTGCACCCGAAGTTCCCGGTCTACCCGCTCTTGCTGGAGGAGGCGGGATATTTCGTCGGGCATTGGCGCAAGGCGTGGGGACCGGGCAACTGGCGTGCCCTGGGGCGCCGACGAGATCCGGCCGGTCCTTCTTTCAGGAGCTTCGCCGCCTTCCTTGCCGCGCGTCCGAAAGACAAGCCGTTCTGCTTCTGGCTGGGCACCTCCGACCCGCACCGGCCCTACAAGTGGCAAAGCGGCGCGGCCAGCGGGATCGATCTCGATAAGATCCGCCTGCCGGCCGATCTGCCCGACCACGAAACCGTACGCCACGACGTGGCCGACTACTACTTCGAGGTCCAGCGTTGGGACGGCGACGTGGGGCGAGCACTGGAGGTACTCGAGCAGGCGGGCGAGCTGGACAACACCATCATCGTCATGACCGGCGACCACGGCATGCCCTTCCCGCGGCACAAGTGTCATCTCTACGACTCCGGCACACACGTCCCCCTGGCGATCCGCTGGGGAGCCAGAGTCGGGGCGGGGCGGCGGGTCGAGGACTTCGTGTCGCTGGCCGACCTGGCGGCGACCTTTTTGGAAGCGGCCGGCGTGCCCGTCCCCAACCAAATGACCGGCCGGTCGCTGATGAAGGTGCTGCTGTCGGAGAAGTCCGGCCGTGTCGACGCGGCCCGCGATCACGTGCTCACCGGCCGTGAACGGCACGTCCCGGCACAGGAGGTTCCCGACACCGGGGGCTACCCCATGCGGGCGATCCGCACGCACGAGCACCTCTATGTCCGCAATTTCCGTCCCGATCGCTGGCCTTCCGGGGCCCCTCGGAACTCGACCCACGGCAACACCTATGCCGACTGCGACGACAGCCCAACCAAGTCGTTCATGATTGAACACCGCGACGATCCGCAGTTCCGCCGGTACTTCGACCTGGCCTTTGCCAAGAGACCGGCAGAAGAGCTCTACGACCTCAGGACCGACCCGGATCAGCTCCACAACGTGGCCGATCGGCCGCAGTATGCCGAGGTCAAGAACAAGCTGGCGGGGCGACTGATGTCGGAGTTGAAGGCGACCGGCGATCCTCGCGTGGTGGGTGGGGCAGAGAAACTCGACGACTACATCTACTACGGCAACATGAAGCATCGGCCCCAGCAGTGGAAGTGAACCCCTGCGCTGGTTCACCGGAAGCAGAGCAACTTCGTGAATCAAAGTATCTGTCCGAGCGTACCTGCGAGGTCTGCTCACTCTTGTTCTCGGACTCTTCCCTTGCCCTTGCGAGCACGTTTGGGCCGCTTTCCGGCCCTCTTGGCCGGGCGGCCGTAGACCTGCTCCAGCACCGCCTTGACCTGCTCCGGCGATTGGCGGTTCTCGAAGGCGGGCAGCAACGGATCGGAAGTCCGTTTCATCCATTTGAGCAACCCGTCGCGCAGCCGGTCGGCCTCCGCGCGGTACTCGCGCTGGTCGATCAGGTTCTTGAGGCAGTCGGGATCGCTCTGGAGGTCATAAAGCTCCTCCGGCGCACGATAGCGGAACATCTGTACGCGCCGGGCGATCAGTGGATCGGTCGTCGCCGCCTCGTTCATGGCCTTCATCGTCAGGCCTTCATTGTTGTTGCGATAATAGTGCTTGCCGTCGCTCCAGGCGTTGAAGATGTAACCGAACCGCGCGTCCTGGACGCACCGCATCGGCACGGCGTCGCCGCCGGCCTTCTTGTCGATCTGTGTGAACACCCGCTGGCGCCCCGCCTGCGGCTGTCCGCGAAGCAGCGGCATGAACGAGAATCCGTCCAACCCCTCCGGCGCAGGCAATCGCAAGGCTTCCAGGACCGTGGGAAAGAAATCCACTCCGGAAATGAAGTGCTTCCGGTCGACGCTTCCGGGTTTGACGACTCCGGGCCAACGCACGATCCAGGGGGTTAGCGTGCTGGCCAGGTAGGCGTTGCACTTGGCAAACGGGATGGCGATGCCGTTATCGGAAAGAAACATCACCAGCGTGTCGTCGGCGAACCCCGATTCCTCCAAGGCCCGCAACACCTTGCCGAACGTATCGTCGCAGCGCCGCACCGAATTGAGGTAGTAGCTGAGTTCTTCCCGGACGCCGGGCAGGTCGGGAACGAAGCCCGGCACCGGAACCTCTTCAGACCGGTACGTCCGCGACGGCTCGACGGCGCCCCGGATCGGTTTTCCCGGGACGTGAAACGGCCGATGGGGGTCGTGGGAGTTGACCATGAAGTAGAAGGGCTTGTTCTGCTGGCGGCACCGCCCGAGGAACTCCCGGCAGTAGCGGTAGTAGGCCTGCGGATCGCGTCCTGCTCCCAGTTCGCCTCGATCGTGGACGAAGTCCCACTGATAATCGGCTTCCGGCGTGGAATGGCCTACCTTGCCCAGGATCCCGGTGAGGTAGCCCGCGTCGCGAAGCGTCTCCATAATGGTCGGGAGATCGCGGTCGGTATGCATGAAGCCCAGGATGCCGCTGTTGTGTCCGTAGCGACCGGTACCCAGCACGCCACGGCTGGGCTGGCAGATGGCCGCGTTCACGTGGGCACGGAAGAAGCGCATCCCTTCGGATGCCAGCCGATCCAGGTTGGGAGTCAGATCGGCAGTCTTGCCTCCGAACGCCCCGACCGACTCGCAGTGCAGGTCGTCCGCGGTCAAAAGCAACACGTTGAGCGGTCGGTCGCGGTCGCGCTCGGCGGTCTGAGCGGGGCTTGTGCTCATAGCGATTCCGGCCGCGAATCCCATTACTGCTAACCATCGAGACATCTTGGAACTCCCTGCAAAAGTGCAGACAAAGCGGGGCCGCTCCCCGCCGGGCCTGGCGTACACTCTGACCCGGTCAGGCCGCTCGCGGCGGCCGGTAAGGACATCGAAACCTCCAGTATGGCGCCGACTTCGGCAAACCCACACGCCATTGTAGCTCGCTTACGCCGAAGAAACCATAGGACCTTACCTTCCCCTCCCCTCCCCTCCCTTCCCTTCAATTATCTCGTGATAGCCACCGCCTCTTGCGACCCAGGCGCCGCCGGGAAAAGCGAGGCTGCACGCTTGAGGTTGCGGCAATCAAGTTAACGCGAGCATCGGCGTTCATGATGTGTCGAACCACGCGCCAGGTCCGAGCAGGATTTCGTGATTCCGGGAATTCCGCAACGTTTAGCCCCGGCGGCCACGCCGGGCCTTGCCGGTCAAGTTCCGCCGGCATCGATGGCTGTGCCGCGTCTGCTGTATGGAATCGCACAGAACGTACGGCCGGCAATGTACGAACCGACCTTGTTGAAGTGGACTGCGACGCTTGACAAACCCGTCCCGCGTACTATAAACTCAACGCCGTGTTAGCAGGCGTTTCCCGGCAGCGGCGATTGGCTGAGCCGTGCCGGATTACAACCCCCCCCGTTGCGTGTATCTTCCGCCCGCCAAACTGACGTCCCTGCCCACCAGGTTAAGGAGACCAACCAATGAAACCGACCAACCAGATCAACCGCCGTCAGATGATCGGCGCAGGCGCCGCGGCCGCGGCCGTGACGATTGTGCCCCGGCACGTCCTGGGCGGCCCGGGCCAGACCCCGCCCAGCAAGAAGCTCAACGTCGCCGGCATCGGGGTCGGCGGCATGGGCTCCGGCGATATCCGCAGCGTCGGCAGCGAGAACGTCGTGGCCCTGTGCGACGCCGACCAGCGGGCGCTCCGGCGGAACGCCAAGCAGTTCCCCAAGGCCAAGCTGCATGCCGATTTCCGCAAGATGCTCCAGACACAGAAGGACATCGACGCGGTGATGATCGCCACGCCCGACCACGCCCACGCCGCAGCCACGATGATGGCGATCAAGCTGGGCAAGCACGTCCACTGCCAGAAACCGTTGACCCATTCGGTCTACGAGGCCCGCGAGATCGGCAAGGCCGCTGCCGAGGCCAAGGTCGCCACGCAGATGGGCAACCAGGGTCAGGCCAGCAATGAGGCCCGCCTGATCGCCGAACACATTTGGGCCGGCGCCGTCGGCACGGTCCGCGAGGTCCACGCGGGCTCGAATCGTTTCCCGCCGATTTCCCCGCGCGGGATTCCCCGCCCCAAGGACACGCCGCCGGTGCCGGAGGCCCTCAACTGGGACCTTTGGCTCGGCCCGGCTCCCGAGCGGCCCTATCACCCGTGCTACCACCCCTTCGCGTGGCGCGGCTGGTGGGACTTCGGGACCGGCGTGCTGGGCGACATCGGCTGCCACCAGCTCTCGGCGGTGTTCAAGGCGCTGAAGCTGGGGCATCCCACCAGCGTCGAGGCCTGTTCGTCGAATTATCAGTGCCCGCCGGAGATCGCCAACGAGACGGCCCCGCGGTCGTCGATCACCCGCTGGTGCTTCCCCGCCCAGTCTGCCGTGGGCACATTGGGCGACCGGGCGGCGCTGACGGTCACCTGGTGGGACGGCGGCCTGACACCCCCGCGGCCCGAGGAGCTCGAGCCCGGCCGCCCCTTCGGCCGGGGCGAT
>CAZUAM010000420.1:0-6580 GCA_964618095.1 uncultured Planctomycetaceae bacterium
AACCAGGATCCCCGCCGTGATGTCTCCGCCGACGAAGCTTCCTACCATGGGCAAGATATAGAGCAGCCCTCGCGGATGAATGCGGAGACCGACCTCGGCCGCCCTGACGGGCGGCGGATTCGTCGCCGAAGGAACAAACGGCGAGAGCCGGATCAGGTCCGCCTGTAATCCCAGCAGAAAATGCAGCATCACCGTGTTGCCCGCAGCCACCACGCAGTGAATGTCTCCCCTGCCGACCCGAGTGCGCTCGACGAGGTCGTCGATGAGGGTCTCCACGTCCTGAACAACGGCGCGATGCAGCGCCTCCGCACCCCCGGGCTGCCTGGCGTAGTTGATGCGGTTGATGACGTCTGCTCCGTACTCGATCTGCGAATTATACTTCGCCGCCGCCTCGCGCGTGACTGCGGAAGTGAGGTCCACCAGGTGCCCCACCACGGTCGTGGTCCCCACGTCGAGCGCCAGCCCGTAATTCCGATCGGAAGTGTCGCCTCGCTCCACGTAGAGGACCTCTTTGACGTCGTTCCTCAGGCCCACGGTCGCCGTGACGCGACCGTTCCACCTCCAGGTCCATGAGGATCGATTCACCTCTCGGCTGCGGAGCACTTGCGGCAGCTCCCGGGCGATCTTCAGCCCCATCTGAAGCGCCCCGGGACGTTGCTTGGACACGGCCTCCAGGAGGCGCTCCTGGTCCCCAGTGGGATCGTCCAGGCTGGGCTGGGGCAGCACGAGGAATAACTTCTCGACGACGGGATCCAGCTCAGCAGTCAGGCGTTCGGCGCGCCGGTCTGCGAAGTCACGAAACTGCTCGCTGTCTACGCCAATACCCTCGTAGGCGCCCAGCCGCGACTCGGGCGGCACTTCGACGACCAAGTCGCTGATAGGAACTACCTGGCATGCCAGCACGTATCCGCGGCGGATCTCATCGCGGGTGAGGAACTCGGTCGACTCCCCCTCGACCTCGCCTTCGCGGACGATCACGCGGCACTTGCCGCAGACGCCCTCGCCCCCGCAAATCTCCCCCACGTACACGCCCGCCGCCCGTGCGGCCTCCAGCAGCGTCTTGCCCTCTTCCACCGTTGTCTCACGCCCTTCCGGCAGGAATCGGATTTGAAAGCTTGCCATGATTGTGGTTCTCCGGGCAGCTCACCTGCGGCAGTCAGGTTGTGACCAAGTCAAGAGCACGCTCCAGGTCAGCCTTCGGCTGGACTCCGACGAATCGATTTGCGACCTCTCCATCCCTGAAGATCAGCAGGGTAGGGATGCTGTGAACGCCATAGGTGGCGGCAACGTCGGGATTGTCGTCGACGTTAACCTTGGCAACCCTGATTTCGCCGCCGTTCTCAGCCGCCAATTCCTCGACCACCGGGCCGATCATCCGACAGGGCATACACCAGGGCGCCCAGAAGTCGACCAGCGTAGGCACCGGGGATTTCAAGACTTCGTTCCGGAAGTTGCTTTCCGAAAGTTGATACACGTTGGACATCAGATAGACCTCCTCTTCCGTTTGGCCCTGTGAGCGCGACACATGCTGGCCGATGGGCCAAGAATGCGCGCACTCGCTTCTAAGCGGCTGTCAGAAAACAACTCTTGAGTTTGCTCTCGACAGCCCTCACCCCCTGCCCCTGTCCCGCAAGCGGCAGAGGGGAGTTCTTGTGGGGCAGCCCCTAACGCTCCTATTTGTGATAGTATGGGGGCCACTCACCGAAATGGTTGCCGAGGTCCCACGTTCTTGTCGGGAACGTCCTCCATGTTCTGGACGGATGCTTGGTATTGGACGCTTGCTTGACGCGTTTGACGCAAGCAGGCCTTCGGTGGCACTGCCGTCGCAAAACGCTGGCCTGCAAGTCCGACGCACTGATCACAACGACTAACGCAGCAAGCAGAGAGAACAGGATTCTGCGGTTCATTGGGAAACCTCCTTCTTGCAAAAGTTGCACATTCAGCCATCCGTGCCCCAACGTAGGGGCCACTGCCTCTTCCGTCACATTGCGGCATGCGTTGTCGCAACGCGTTACCGAGAGTGCGGTTCCCATCACGGCTCCAGTTATGGAATCCGCATCCGAACGCACTCCGTGGCAAACACGCCGCCTTCACCCCTTCTTTGGAATGCAACTCTCCCCAACACGTCGTTCGCCGGGTTCCTCGTTCATGATCGCTTCCAAGATCTCTCTGCGGTGTACCGCTATGTCCTTCGGTGCGTCGATGCCGATCCGCACCCTGTGGCTTCGGACATTCAGGACGGAAACCACAATTCGACCCTGAATAACGATACTCTCCCCTTCCTTGCGACTCAGTACCAGCATGTCGTGACCTCCTTTTCTTTATCGTGGGTCGTGATTGCCACCACTCCGGGCACGACGGCAGCAGGGCCAGCCGAGCTGAAGTGCCGACCATCGGCACGGAAACAGCTCGACTGGCCGCAACAGTTGCGGAAACGCGTTGCTACTTATGCCGCGGAGTATTCCTCCTCATCCTCGTAGTCGCCTGCCTCACCGGATACGGTCGACGAAGCGATCTTCCGCTCCATCCGGTCGGGCGATGCGGGGACATTCATGCTCTGTGCGATACTTCGCAAAGCCAGATCGTCAGTGTTTACCGTGAGGTATTCTTTCGGCGTGGCCCCGATGCGTTTGGCACCGTAAACAACAACCAGAACGAACAGTCCTATGAACGAAGCCGTGTACAATACGCCGACTATCTTCTGCCCAACGGGGTCCGACGTCAGCAGTTCGGGGATGCTGGTCGCACGAAGGAACGTGTGATTGGCGATGAATCCGTCAATGGCCTCCTGGAAGTACACGTAGGGCAAGTAGCCGAAATAGAACCCGATCAAGCCCACGATGCCGGTCAGATAGCCGAGACCGACACGCCCGTAGCTGCGGATCTCGCACCCGATCATGAACACGCTGCCGATGGCCAGGCACGGAGCGGCCAGTAGGTGGCCAACGTGCAATCCCCATCCTTGCGGCTTCGGGGCCGCGTTAGGAACCGGCCAACCAAACCCCAGCCACATCACCAACACGGTGACATTCAGCATGAGAATGGCTGCCAAGATACCGGAAACCGGCAGCAATGCCTGGAACATCCGTTGGGTAATGACCGGGATCTTCAGTTTCCGGTAATGCGATTCCGAGACCAGAAGCGATTCCGGCGCCATCAGCCCACATTCGGTGCCCACGCCCGCCTTGGCAATGCCAAACCCCAAGCACGCCCCCGCGATCAGGCGGATGATGTTGGGCCACAGGGGCCCCGAGCCCAAGGACTGGTTGGCGGTTCCGAAGAAGCCGGTGTAGAGTGACGATAGAATGACTACGCCAACAATCGACCAGGCCGCCATGCGGAGCACACTCTTCCACGGATTGTATTTCTCATCCAGAACCAAGCGGTGGTCGTGTTCTAAACTCTTGTGGCGATACTTGCGGCACTCAGCGAGGGCCTCCTCATCCAGCACCTGGCAGGCGTCGTCGTCCGGGTCCAGTCCTGCGTTGCGACACGTTTGGCACACAGCGCGGGTCTCCTGGTGCTTGAAATATGGCCCGTAACCGAGCTTGGCCACGAACTCAAAGGCCAGGAATGCGAACGGCAAGCCCAACACGGCGATCGTCAGGCTGGCGACGCTCATTACGGCCAGTCCGCCGAAGATGTGGTGTGTCGTGCATCCGGGCCCCAACCGCGTTCCGAAGCCGAAAATGATTCCGCCCAAGAGAGCCAGAAGCAACATACCGGGAGAATACTTGACCCAGTTGCGGCTTTCGCCTTCCAACCGTCCCACCAGCCATGCCCCCAGCAGGGCGCCGATGATGATCCAGTGGATATCAGGCGAGTACACTTTGGAAATCGTGTTGGTGTGCGTGATGTTGCCCTCGACGGTGGAGAACATCTTCGCCAGACCGGTTGTCACAGGGATGAACTTGCCGAACATCAGGAAGTAAATGGCCTCGCCGAGTCCGACGATGGCTCCTCCGAGGGCGAACGGCCACTGTCGTTTCCAAAACGATGTCTTCCTACTCGAATCTGCCACGCTGTGCTCCTTTCCGATAAACTTGACGTACGTGAAGTGGTTTGGGTTACTTGTTGTACCTTTTTCCTTTTCCCTACCCTGATAGATCGAACAAATCTGGCGAAGGACCGCTTCGCGCGTTTGGCTCGTGGCCACCGATAGCGCTCTGTTCGGCCTGCAACTCGCGACTCTTCTCGCTCCTATTACCCATATTCCCTCTATCGGGGCGGCAGGCGTGACGAAAGAGGGCACGTTCCCGTTGGGCAACGCGAGCTTTCGGACGATGTCGATCCCTTCCGCTTGATCGCAAACGCCGAGATCACCTTGGCTAGGCGCTCAGACCCGCACTGCTCGCATTGGTGACGGGCATCGCTGTGGGGACTCTCCAAGAACTCGGTCAGGTGTCCGCATTCCTGGCAACGGTAATCAAACAAGGGCATTTCTCGTTGTCTCCTTTCCTCATTGCACCTGAACGCCGATGGCGTTGCCGGAGCTACGCCGCCGACGGCCTCCACAGCCCGGCATCACAAAGGTATCCTCCGCCGGGCGCCCGGCTACATAAGCTTCGAGCACGGCATCGGCCGGGCCGCATATCTGGTGAATGACCTTGATTCCTTCCGCCACTACAAGTGTTTCCATTGGAGCAGACACGGCCTCGCAGATCAGGACCTCGACCTCATTGCCCGAGAGCATTCGCAGTCTACCGAGCAACGTGGCCTGGCCTACGTGGACTTGCCTTCGCCGGCTCTCCTGAGTGCGTTGATATTCGATGACCAGCAAATGCCTCGCAACGTCAAGCAGCGGAGTGACTCTTCCCTCGGCAATTGGCATTGCTACGATCATGGTCTTGCTTGAGTTTCGAGTGCTGTCGTTCTCAATGCAGCGCGTCATCCGAGTTCCTTGGTGATCGCCGTGTCACACCGTCGTGAAAGAACCAACATATCTTTCCTCCTCAAGATCAATCACCTGATACCTGGGTCAACAGCCGGCAACGCAAGCCCGCTAGCCCCAAAGCCTGATCCCGAGGATCATTCAGGATGGGCTCGGGGACGTTTGAGAAAACCGTGCCAGACGTCCGCCCCGTGGGGGAAGACGACGCCGGCCAACTCCCACCCTTCTTTGCCGGCGTCTTTCAATTCATCGTTGAGGGACTCGGCGGCCGGGGCCTCCAGGCGGAGGTACTCCCATTGCTGCTGGGAGCGGATCAACTCGCTGACTTGTTCCGACATCGCGATCTCCTTTTCACACCACTTTCAACTGGAAACGACACTTCCTGCATTGCTGCCCGGAGCGTCTCGCCGCCGACGCCCGAGGAGGGCATCTGCGGATTGGCCATCCGCCTGGGCAAAGGACCGAGGTCGCTCCCCTCGGAATCTTTTTCATCATCGCGACTGGTGGCGGAGGTTCCGGCCGCTGTACACTCGGCCGATACGCGCCGCAGAGTGTACGAAACGGACATACAATCTACAAGCCCAGTATATAACAGGTATCTTATGCGGCGCCCACCCCGGTTATCTACGCTGACCTACCATGGTGCCCTTCCCCACCGTTTTGTCCCGACCGGGCAATTCACTCGTGCCGGAAGCAAGCCGCAACCTGTTTAGAATAAACAGCTTACGTTCAACCCGGGGAAGGACGGCCGGCCTAGTGCCATCCCAGGGGCGCCCGTAACCCGACTGTCGGGTGGTCGCGTGCCGTACTGCTGGACTCTTTGGCAGCCATGCCGCCTCGACAGCGATTTGTGGCGGTAGCAGCCGATTCGACGGTTGTTGCCATGCCTATGGGCGTCTGACCGACTCTCGTTTGAGGTGGCCTTGACGCTTCTATTATACTGGCGTTATATTAGGGTGCTCTAAAATGTGCGGATGTGGTTCGGCACCGCGGATTGCCGAAGTCCTCGGTGAGGTTTGAGAGACATGGAAGACGCCCAAGACACCCCCTGGGATGATCGAGCACGGTTGCTGCGCATAATGGCACACCCAATGCGCCTGATGATTCTCAGCGCACTTTGCGAGCGACCTCAGTGTGTGAAGGACATCAATTCGTTGATCCCCATCGTGCAGCCGCACCTTTCCCAACACATGGCTGCTCTGCGAAAAGCAGGATTGATCGACTGTCACGTATGCGGGGCGTTGCGCTGCTACTACATCGTCCGGCCTACGTTAGTCAAGAAAATACTCCGGCTGCTGAGCGAGGATCACCCGATCCGTCTCCAGAATCGGGATTCCGTGGTGCGTGCGTCCGGGCGGGCCGGGAAGGTGCAAGCGGACACCGGTTGAGGCAGGGAGTGTTCGGCGCCATAGCCACCTTCGCCGCCGATAGGCGCCCAAAACGGCATCCGCGGAGTGAGAGGACCAAAGGTTGGGGCGTTCTCGCGGACTGGTCCGGGCTGGGTCGGTCGATCAATGGTTTTGCCGCAGTTTTCCACGTCGCCGACGGTGCCTGTCGCCATTTTCGGGCGGGAAATGCGGGACACCGTGGAAAAAGGGCGCAAGTACCTCGCCGCCGGCGGTTTTTCCTGGGTTTAGCCCAACTTCCACACTTGTCCCGGAAAATGACTTTTTCCAAAGTTTTTTCGGC
>CAZUAM010000421.1:0-3296 GCA_964618095.1 uncultured Planctomycetaceae bacterium
TGGGTATTTGGGATTCCGGTGCCTGAGGTTATGGATTCTGTGAGTCGCCGGGAAGCATTTCTCGGCAAACGGACCTTTTTGACACGGCGGTCGGCGGCACTATAATTGGGGATTGGTGAGTCGCCCGGTTGCCGGGAGCCGCAAGGTTGTCCATCTACGTGCGAAAGAGAATCCCCCCGATGAATAGAACAATAATACACACTCTCGCAGCCTTCACCATCGCCCTGCTGCTGGCTCCGCTGGCGCGGTCTGGCGCTGCCCAGGACAAGCCCGCCGAGGCTTTCGCCAAATATCCGGGTTGGCAACATTCCGGCTCTGTCTACCTGCTCACCACACCTGACGGCGCGAATTTGCCGGCAACGGCCTCGGAAGAGGGCTTCCCGCTGCTGGTGCGGCTGAATAAGGACTTCTTCAATTTCAGCGAGGCGAAAGGCAATGGAGAGGATATCCGGTTCGCCACCAGCACGGGCACACCGCTGGCATACCAGATCGATCAGTGGGAAGCGGCCACCGGAAAGGCCAGTATCTGGGTGCGCATACCCAAGATAAAGGGCAACGCGCGGCAGGAGATCAAGCTGTATTGGGGCAAGGCCGATGCGGAGAGTGAATCCAGAGGACCAGCGGTATTCAATGAATCCAACGGATATCTCAGCGTCTGGCACATGAACGATCCGGTCAGCGATGAAGTCGGCAGGCTCGAATCGAAGGATACGGGTACCACATCTTCTTCCGGTATTATTGGCAAAAGCAGGCACTTTGACGTAGGCAAGGGGATCAACTGCGGGGAAGACATCACAACCTATCCTTCCGGCTCCGGTCCCCACTCTTCAGAAGCATGGTTCAAGGCCGACAAACCGAATGCGACCGTCCTGGCCTGGGGAAACGAGCAGGCTCAGGGTAAAGTGATGCTGCAATTCTTCAGTCCGCCACACATTAAAATCGAGTGCTACTTTTCAGGCGCTGACGTTCGAGGCCGCAGCACACTCGCCACGTCCCAGTGGACTCACGTAATTCACGCCTTTAAGAACGGAGATTCAAGGGTCTATGTAAATGGAGTACTCGACGGTGTCTCGACATCCGCAGGGGCCCCGCTGGCGATCAAGAGTCCTGCGAGGATGTATATCGGCGGCTGGTACAACAATTACAGATTCAACGGCGACATCGACGAGGTACGCATTTCCAAGGTCACCCGCTCGGCCGACTGGGTGAAGCTGCAATATGAAAACCAGAAGCTTCTGCAAACAGCGGTCGGACCGGTGGTGCCGTCGGGCACGGAATTCTCGGTTTCAGAGAAAAGGATAACCTTATTGGAAGGCAAGAGTGCCACGGTGACGGCCAAGGCCGGCGGGGCTCAGAAGGTCTATTGGATCGTCAAAAGAGGTGGACAGGAAACAATTGCATCCGTGGACCGGTTCAATTTCGCGTTGGATGCCGGCCGGGTGGCTGGAGACAAATTGCTTACCCTCCAGTTCAAGGCGGTCTGCGCCCATGCGGTGAAGACCGTGGACATCCCCGTAACTATCCGGGAAGACATTCCTGAGCCGGTTTTCACCTTGAAAGCTCCGGCACGGTGGGATGGCCGGGAGACGATCGAGGTCGTGCCGCAGATCTCCAATTTGAAAGAGATGCAGGCGAAGGGGGCCGGCAATCTGAACTACACCTGGACGGTTTCGAATATTGCCGTGATCAAGGAGATTGACCCCGGGAAACTCCTCCTCAAACGCTCGCAGAACACCGGGAAAATGACCGTGACCGCGACGGTGAATAACGGCGGCAAGCCGACCACACAGGCGATCCAGATCGTGGTCAAGGAGCCCAAGAAGGATGCGTGGGTGCATCGCATCCCAGGGAAAGATGAGAAACCCGTCGACAATCAGTTCTATGCCCGTGACGACAAAAATGAAGGCACGCTGCATTACAACGGTTCATTGTCCGGCACTGCCGACTCCGTCTTTCTGAAGGTCTATGCCGACGACAAGGTTTTCAAGAGCGAAAGCCAGAAGATCACGGCGAATAAGACCTACGCGTTCTCAGTCAAGCTGAAGCCGGGCCTCATCAAATACAAGGTGGAATTCGGCTCTAAGAGCCGGAATAGTGAAACCGTGCTCCATACGGTCACCAATCTGGTGTGCGGGGATGCCTACATCATTGATGGTCAATCCAACGCAGTGGCAACGGATTGGGGACAGGACGACTGTGAATTCACCAGCGACTGGATCCGCAGTTTCGGTTCCATGGGCGGGGACGTCAGCAAGGGGTGGGGCGGCGCGGTCCGTCGCCGGGGTGCATGGGAGATCGGGTATTGGGGCATGGACCTTGCCAAGCACCTGGTGGAAAGCCAGAACATTCCGATCTGCATCATCAACGGTGCGGTCGGAGGCACCCTGATCGAGATGCACCAGCGAAATCCCACGAATCATACCGATCAGGAGACGATCTACGGACGCTTGCTGCGGCGGGTGAAACTGGCTGGGCTGACCCACGGTATTCGCGGCGTCTTCTGGCACCAGGGCGAGAACGACCAGCAAGCGCAGGGCGCCAGTGGCGGCTACGGCTGGGAAACGTACCGGCAGTACTTTGTGGACATGTCGGCGGCCTGGAAACAGGATTATCCCAATACTCATCGCTACTACATTTTCCAGATCTGGCCGAACTCGTGCAGCATGGGCGGCAACGGGGCCAGCGACAAGCTGCGGGACGTGCAGAGGACCTTGCCGCGTCTCTACTCCAACATGAGCGTCATGTCCACCCTCGGCATCAAGCCGGTCGGAACGTGCCATTATCCTGCCGCCGGCTACGCACAAATGGCCCGGTTGATAAGCCCCCTGGTGGAGCGGGACAACTACGGAAAGGTTTTCGACAAGTCCATCACGCCTCCCGACCTGAAGAAGGCATACTATACGAATGACACGATGGACGAAATTGCGCTGGAGTTCGACCAGCCTATGGCCTGGAACGACGCCCTGAACAGTCAGTTCTACCTGGACCGGAAAGAGGGCAAGGTCGAATCGGGCGCCGTGTCCGGAAACGCCGTGTCCGGAAACGCCGTGTCCGGAAACGCCGTGTCCGGAAACGTGGTCAAGCTCAAGCTGGCGTCGGCCACCGCCGCGAAAACGATCACCTACCTTGTTGACAAGAAGTGGGACGCTAAGAACCTGCTTTACGGGCAAAACGGCATTGCCGCCCTCACCTTCTGTGAAGTGCCGATCGATGCTTCAGCTCCTTAGCAGAAGACTGTAGAGTCCATAAATCTGCTGCCGCTCAGACCTGGTGAACCCTGTGCTGGTTCACACCAC
>CAZUAM010000421.1:3306-6580 GCA_964618095.1 uncultured Planctomycetaceae bacterium
GAGTGCCATAGAGGATCCCATGATCAGCGCGAGAATCTTTAACCACCGTAGGGGAATCGAACGAGTCATCGCTGCTTTGGCGGCGCTGGCTGCTGGCGCCGCGCTGGCAACAGTGACGCTGGCAACAGTGGTTCTGGCGGAATCGCCGCCCACCGTGGACAGCCTCGAAAAGGACTTTACCAGTCCGCCGGCGAAATGGAAATCCCGGCCGCTGTGGTTCTGGAATGGCCCGCTCGATGAGAGCGCCACAACCACGATCATGGAAAAATCCGTCGCCAGCGGCTACTACGGTTTCGGCATCCTGCCGACCGGTGACATGGGCGTGGCTTTCATGAGTCCCGAGTTTCTTCGCCACTACAAGCACGCGGTGGACACGGCTTCACGTCTCGGCCTGAAGATGTGTCTTTACGACGAGTTTTGGTTTCCCAGCGGCAGCGCGGGTGGGTTACTCAAAGAGCACTATCCCGATGCATTGAGTAAGCGACTGGACAAGGTGGAAACCGACGTCGTCGGCCCCGACACGGTCACCCTGGATGTTCCCGCTGGCCATCTGATGGCCGCGGTGGCCATGCATGCCCGGACCAAGGAGCGGGTGGACCTGATCGCGCAGGTCCGCGACAACCGCCTCACGTGGCGGGCTCCTGCCGGGCCGTGGCAAGTGATGCTGTTTGTCTGCGTCCCGGACGGTGCTCGCGGTCTGGTGGATTACCTCGATCCCGAGGCCGCGCGTAAGTTCGTCGCGCTCACCTACGAGAAATACTACCAGACCTTTCCTGAACATTTCGGCAAGACCATCGACAGCGCGTTTTACGACGAGCCCACGTTTCACTGGGTCGAAGGGGGGCGGGCCTGGACGCCGGCGTTCAACCGGCACTTCACCGAGAAGTACGGGCACGGCCCGGCGCTCTACTATCCGGCACTGTGGCATGATATCGGCCCCGAAACGGCCGCGGCCCGCAATGCGATGTTCGGGCTTCGGGCCGAGTTGTTCGCCGACGGTTTTGTGAAGACGCTCGCCGACTGGTGCCGCGACCACGACATCGAGTTGACCGGTCACGTGGACCAAGAGGAAATCGTCAACCCCGTTGGTCTTTGCGGCGACCTGATCAAGGCGTTCGAGCACCAGCCGATCCCCGGCCTGGACCAGATCTTCTCCTACGGACGGGGCTCATCGATGTATAAAGTCGTCAGCTCGGCTGCGGTGAACTACGGGCGACCGCTGGTGATGACCGAGTGTTACGGAGGCATGAACTTGCCATTGCCCAACCTCTACCGCGAGGCCATGGACCAGTTCGCCAAAGGCGTGAATCTGATGGTGCCGCACGCGGTGTGGTATCGGACGAACCCGATTACCTTCCCGCCGGAGCTGTCTTACCGCACCGAGCCTTACGCCTCCGAGTTGCCACGCTACAACCAGTACGTCGGACGCCTGCAGCGCGTGCTCCAGCAGGGTCGGCCCGTGGTGGACATCGGGGTGCTCTATCCCATCCATGGGCTACAGGCTGCCTATCACTTCGGCCCCGGCCAACCGTACACGGGCGGGGTGATCCCCAAGTGGGCGGACTACATGGACGTCGGTGAACGTCTGTCGCTCGAACTGCGCCACGATTTCACCTATCTGCACCCCGAGACCCTGGATACACGCTGCCGTGTTGCCAACGGCTTGCTTGCATTGGAACAACCGCAGTGCCCCCAAGAATACCGCCTGCTAATCTTGCCTGGCATGGAAGCGGTTTCCGCGTCGAACCTGGCCAAGGTGAAGAGCTTCTTTGATCAGGGAGGCAAAGTGATTGCCACGACGCGCCTGTCGGACCATTCGGCGGAATTCGGCAAGCGTGACGAAGTGTGCGCCATGATTCGCCACATCTTCGGAGCCCAGGCTGCGGAGGCACTCGGCCAGCGGCCTCGGTACCCGAAAGTTGGTGCTTCAAGCGTCTGGCAAGGCGGCGGGCACGACGCGGCTTCGGCTTTTGACGGCGACCCGGATACGCGTTGGAACGCGCAGGATCAGAACAGCGCGGACCAGTGGCTGGAGGTGGACTTTGGCGCGTCACGCACGTTTGAGAAGGTAACGATCACCGAGGTCTTCAACCGCGCCACATCGCATCGCGTGGAATACAGGGATGGTCAACAGTGGCGTAGCTGTGCTTCGGGCACGGAGATCGGCGCGGCCCGGACACACACGTTTCCACCGGTCACGGCGTCGCGTGTGCGTCTATTCATTCCCGGAGTAGAAAGCGATACGCCCAGCATTGCGGAATTCGCGGTGTTCGATGCCGGTGGTACGAATCTGGCCGCGTTGCCTTCGCGGCCCGGACGCGTCTTTGTGAATCGCAATACCGGCGGCGGCACGGCCTGGTTTGTCGAGAATCCCACGCCGGCCGCACTGCGACAGACGATCGACCAGGCGTTGCCCCAGCCGGACGTTACCTGGGCCGACCCGCCTGCAGTGCGCGGAGGTCATCTGAGCTATCTCCACAAGGAAATCGATGGCCGCCACTTCTGGTTCTTTGCCAACTCGTCGGATACACCGGTGAACACCCCCGTTTGCCTGCGCGGCGTTTACTCGCTCGAACGATGGGACCCACACACCGGGCGTATCGAGCCTTGTCCTCTGACAAGTTCCGCGGCAGGAACCTCGATCCAACTTCAACTGGATCCAGTCTCCTCTGTCTTTGTGGTCAGTAGATGACGGACTAACACGTGACTTTCAGCGCTGTGAAGCACCTCGCCATACTTGGGTGGATGGCCGAGCGATTGTTTCAGAAACCCGTGAAGCGTGAGACACGCCGCAAAAGGACCCATTCTTGACACACGGGTGCTGGAGCCTTGGGGGGCATCCGGCGGTGATCTGGCGATCAGTTAGAACGCATGACAGAACATCTCCTCGACAAGGAACGCCCTTCCGAGGGGTGTGAGGAGCTTTGGGGCCTTTGACTGGGGCAGGGAGCATCCAGGCCTTTGTGCCGAGACACGGAAACTGCCTCTCACGTGCTGAAGTATTCTCAGCGTGCCGCGCCGGCAGAAGGCTCCTGCACGGGCACTTCGATCAGTTGCGGCACGTCGCCGGAGAGCGACTGGGCGACCAACTGGCTGAGTTCGTCCGGTTCGCTCGCGCGGCAGGCCTTTACGCCCAGCGATTGGGCCAGGGCCACGTAGTCGATCTCCGGGCGGACCACGTCCAACCCCTCGAACCGCCCGGCAAGGGCCGCCGGAAGCTTTAGCCCGGATTATTCAAGAATTCGGGAATTCTTGAGCCTCCAAGGGTATCTAA
>CAZUAM010000422.1:0-6572 GCA_964618095.1 uncultured Planctomycetaceae bacterium
TCACCCATCCTTCTTCCCCGCCTCTCGCTTGACGATCCCCAGATGCGGGCGTTGCTGGAGCACGTCAAGCGAGAGGCGGGGAAGAAGGATGGGTGATGAACGCTGAATGATGAATGCTGAACGCTGAATGCTGAACGCTGTGTTGCGAAATGTTTAGCGGCCGCCGGCACGGCGGCCCATATTGCATTTAGCGTCCAGTGGCACGCCGTCGGATGTAGCGTTTAGTGCCCGCATTCATCATTCATCATTCATCATTCCCTCCGCTCCCGCGAAAAACCAACCGAGAGCAGCCGCCGTGGCCCTGGTCTACTCCAAGCGTTTCGAGATCAACCTGGCCGGCCTGGAGCGGTCCCACCCGTTCGACGTCCACAAATACTCCAAGATCGCCAAACAACTGGCCAAAGACGGCCTGGTATCCACTGGCGACTTTCAGGTGCCCGAGGAGCTCAGCCGCGAGGAGATGCTGCTGGTCCACACCCCGGAGTATCTGGAGAGTCTGAAGAGCTCGCTCGCGGTGGCCAGGTATCTCGAGGCGCCGCTGGCGGCAGTTCTGCCCGCCCTGCTGATTGACCGCAGCGTCCTGCGGGCATTTCGGCACGCCTCGGGCGGGACGATCCTGGCCGGGCGGCTGGCGCTTCGGCAGGGGGTCGCGATCAACATCGGCGGGGGCTATCACCATGCCAAGCCGGAGGTGGGCGAAGGGTTCTGCATCTATGCCGACATCCCGATCGCGATTCGCCTCTTGCAGCAAGAGAAGCTGATCCGTCGGGCGCTGGTGGTCGATTTGGACGTGCACCAGGGCAACGGGACGGCCGTCTGCTTCCGCGGCGACGACTCGGTCTTCACCTTCTCGATGCACCAGGCGGACATCTACCCGATCCCGAAGGAGAAAGGCGACTGCGACATCGAGCTTCAGCCCGGCACCAACGAAGAGACCTACCTGGGGATCCTCCGCCAGGCGCTGCCCGGGGTGATCGACCGCAGCCGTCCGGACCTGGTGATCCTCCAGGCCGGCTGCGACACCTTGGCCGGCGACCCCCTGGCCGATCTCTGCATGACCCAGGAGGGTATCGCTCGCCGCGACAGCTACGTCGTCGACACGTGTGTCCAGCGCGGCATCCCCCTAACCATCACGCTGGGCGGCGGCTACAGCCGCCAGGCCTGGAGAGTGCAGCACGCCAGCATCCGCCGGATCATGGAAACCCACGGGGCGATTTCGTAGAATGCGTGAGTCGGTTGCACTACATCGCAGCCCGCAAGAACTCCAACCATGGCCACCGTATCCATCCCCTTGCTGCTTAAAGACCTCACCGGCGGTGCCCGCCGGGCGGAAGTGGCCGGCGGCACGCTGGCAGAGATCATCGCCGCCTTGGACGCGATCCACCCGGGCATCCAGTCCCGGATTCACGACGGCCAGAAGCTGAGCCCCAACCTGGCCTTGGTCGTCGACGGCGAGATCGCCACCGCGGGACTGGCCACGCCAGTCGGGCCGCAGTCGGAGGTCAACATCCTGCCGGCCTTCGGTGGAGGCTAAGGATCCGCGCAGGAATAAGTTGACTGATTTTGCCTTGCGGGTGGCCGGGGTCGAGCACAGCGAGCCCCCGGAATCGCAGGCACTGTGGGCTCACTTCGTTCGACCACAGCCACCCGAAATTGTAGAAGTCATTCTTGCGCAGCTCTTAAGACTCGGGGAAGGCGTGTTTCTGTGCCCTGCCTTGCCGCGGCCTCTGTCGCCAGAGCCATTCGTGCCGCAGGATGCTCATGATCTGCTGATCGCCGTACATGCCCCGGAACCGGATCGCGTCGCGGAGCACTCCCTCGCTGATGAATCCGAACTGCTTGTAGCAGGTAATTGCCCGCCAGTCGGACACCAGCACGGCCACTTCAACGCGGTGCAGCTTCATCTGGCTGAAGGCCACGGCAAGAATCGCCCGCAATAGCGCCATGCTCTGCTCGCCGCGATCCGTTTCGGCCGGCCGTACCAGGGCCAGGCTGACGGTCGCAGAGCGCATCGCCCGGTCGATCCTGCTGAGTTCCACGTGCCCGATGGTCCGCCCGGTGTCTTTGCACACGGCCTTGAAGACAAGCAACTCCGGGTGCTGGCCGGATGCCCGGCGCAGGTGGCGCTCGAGTTGAGGGCGGTCCAACGGATCGGAAAACGTGGATCCCGCCCAAAGTCCCAGCAGTCGGGGCGAGTTGACCCACGTAAGCAGCGTGTCGATATCCGACTCGGTAAACGGCTGCAACTCGATCAGGGCCTGCGTCGCTTGAGCACGTCTATTACTCCACCGGTCCATCACGAAGAAGATGCCGGCAGTCAAGGTCCCAGCCAGGTATCCGAACAGGGCACCTAGCGGCACCGACCAGAACAGACCGACAAGGATGTCTTCGGCAATGGAGCCTCGGCTGAACTCCTCGACCACGTGCTCATAGACGGCCAGGGTGAGCATTTCCAGGGGGAACAGCAAGGCTCCGACCAACAGCGACGCCTCTCGGGGTCTGCGGCCCCCAAATAACAGCGATTGCCCGGCGGCCACTCCCACGAAAAGCACGCCTACGACGGCGCAGACCTTCGGCCCGTAATCGAAAGTACGCAGAAACGCGAACAGTACGGCAAAGAAAGTCACCAGAATCAGCAGCACGCCCACGCCGAAACGGCGGGGCACGCCCGCCACTTTGGCGACCGGGCATTCGATGGGATAGACGTCGCTCGGGCCGTCCGGTGCCATTGATCCGCCTCAGGTTGGCGAAAACGCCGTCACCACGCCGTGTTCCATCGTGAACCCCATTTTCCTGCCCCGGTAAACGATCATCGTAATGATTCCGTCGGTCTTTTGGACGGGGAACCGCCGGACGGTGGTGCGTCCGTCGGGTTCAATCCGGTAGAACGAGCAGGACTTCTCGTCGGCGTAGGCGCTGGCGATCAGGAGGAACTGATTCAGTTGGTTGTAGTTTCCGGCGCGGGCCTTCTCCAGCGCGTAGAGGAACGTATCGTCCGAGCTACAGAAATACATGTTGGCGATCGACGCCACGAACTCCTGGGGATTCTTTTGGAAGAAGCCGTTGGCGAACATGCTCCTCAGGTAGTTCTCCCGGTGCTGGCCCGCCTTCTCCAGCAATCGCTTGCGATAGGCCCCAAGCGCCGGGTTGTTGGCGATGTACCTGCCGTCCACGCCGTGGTTATGTTCATGGGCGAAGACGATCATGAAACCGTCGGTCTTGACTTCGCGGTAATCCTTCGGGAACTGGTTGTTCGGCGATTTGCCCACTCGGGTGGCAAACACGTTAAACCGATTGGCTGAGCAGGCGAAATTGTGGACGGAGACCGGGCTCCCACCCTGGATCTTGCCGACGAGCTTGTCGTAGCAGGTCACTGCCATGGGATATCGCAAGTGGGAGGGCACGGCCTCCATGTACGTGAGAATCGCCTTGAGCTGCAACTGGTCGAAAAACGCGTTGTCCAGCAGCAACAAGTCGTACCGGTCCAAAAGGACCTTGCGCGTTCGTTGTTGCTTCAAGAGCGGCTTCATCGAGCCCAGCTCGCCGCACCTGTCGGCATACGAAAAACACGTCAAGAGCAACTGGGCCTTGAGCAGATTGATGATCGGGTATCTCGCCGTCGGCATCTGCTGATTCTGCTGCTCGTAAAGGCGCGACGCCTTCAGCATGGCGTAGAGTCGCCGGGCGACCTGTTTCTTCTGCTGGGGATCGATCTGCTCGGAAGGGAGCAGGTCGACCAGGAAGCAGAGCATGTAGAAATAGTGGTTGTGGAGCTGCTTGTCGCCGGCCATCACCCGGCTGATCGCGGGCTTGTTCTTGCCGGCAAAAAACTGATCGAGCTGCTCGATGAACGCACTCAAGAGTGCCTTCTGAAGCGGCCCGTGGTTCTTACCCCAGTGAAACGCGGCATATCCCAGGTTCACCCGCAGGGCAGGATTGTAGCGATGGGTTCCAAAGTACCTCTGGAAGTATTGCCTCGCGGTCTCCTCGTCGATCGAGTAGACGAGTGCCGGAAGATGTACGTCGTTGATCTTCAGCGACGATTTCCGGAGACCGTCCTCGAACGTCTGGTAGTCATCCGCGAGAACACCGCTGGAGCTGCCCACCACAAGGATCGCATGCACGGCAAGAACCAGGTGACTTTTCATCCTGCCGACCTCCTGCCCTTTCTTTGTGTTACTTTCGGGAAGCCGATCTCGGCTCGGGGGCGTGAGCCTTCCATGCGGATCGGCGCTACTTGCGCTGCCGGTCCTGGCCAGCGGGCTTCGCCAGGCGGGCTGTTCGGGATGGATTGTCCCTACTCAGAGTCTACCACTTGGCTTGCCAACGGCAAGGCTACCAGTTGCCCGACAACCGGCAATTGTCCCAGAGGCGCGTACGAACCTGGGGCGGGTGCCAGGGGGCAGCTTGCCTGCCCCTGCGGCACGGTGGCGGGCGAGCCGCCACCAGCACCCAACCTCTCATTTCAGTCTTGACGGTCCGCTACGACAGCACCCAATACGCCGGTAAAACCACGGCCGGAATCACAAGAGCGGTGATGCTGGACCATCGCATTGCCCGGAGCGGCGGATCCGTTTTCCGTTTCGAGCCAAACACGTACGGGAGATGGCTCACCAGCACAAGCGGCAGGAAGTGTAAAGCGATCAGGCCAAAGAGCCCCATCAATTCTTGGTTGCTGGGTTGGATCACGAGCGTGGCCGCGAACGTCATCCACAGCACCAGCGCCATCGCTCCCCAGGCGAAGGCAGCCCAGAATCGCCGTCCACGCTCGTAGGGCTCATCTGGGCCGTGCAAATCGCCCACCGTGAAGCCGCCGGTTTGCGCGGACCCGGCAGCGCGCATCTTGCGAAGCCAGAAGTATCCCCAGATCGAGAAGGCCAACTGGGCAAGGACGCCGGCAGTCCAGGTGAAGAAGAAAACCAGCAACCAGACGGGCAGCCCTTTCAGCCAATACCTGTGCAGCGCGGTGCAGGTCTGGGCGAGCACGCAACAATACGCCGTAATCCACAGCAGCGTTTTCAGACTGAACTGGAACGGTCGAGGATCGGGGTTAGGCAGGTGGGGTTGGTCGGTGGTCACGGGGTAATTCTCACCTGAATCGATTGACAAAGTGCTCAAAACCCAAACCGGCCGTTTGCCCACGATTTTGCCCGCACGCAACAGCCGCTCGGCAGGCGAGTCAACTTCGGCCGGTGCCAATCAGGATTGCGTATAGCGGTGCTTCCCGGTCCGGTTTGAGCTCCAACAATTCTGCCAGTCCGTCGTCGTCGAACCCACCCAGCGGGACGGCCGCCAGGTGCAGGTCTTCGCAGGCCAGGAGGACGTTCTGTGCGAGGTGGCCGGCGTCCAACAGCACGAACCGGTATCCGATCATCAACCTGGAAAGAGGGACCTTGAACCGCTTCAGCGCCCGCCATACCCGCTGTGCATTCTCGTCCGACCGGCGGATCCAAATGTCCATATCTCCGGTCGCTCGCGGCAGTCCATGAGCGGCCAGCGCGTAGGCGCCGACGAGCATGAACTCAGCGCCCTCGGCGGACAACGCGGACAACATGTCGCGGAAGTCGGGATTCAGCATCAGGCTCCCCCATCAAGGCCCAGGCGTCCAGCGCCAACTGCCACATCATACCCAACCGCTCGGCCGGAGTGGTATCCCGAAGATCGCCCTCACGTCCCTGGTCACTCAGCTTCGTCGCGCGGATTGTCCGGGAGGGATTGTCCATGCTGAAAGTTCACCATTTCCTCGATCGAGGGCCACGCGGAGGGGCCTGCCCACTACCGCTTTTTCTCCTCGTTGGCCAGCGTCTCCTGCCACTGCTGGACAAGCTGCATCGCCTGCATAGGTGTGGTGGCGTTCAAATTGAGCTTGCGGATGTCGTCCAGCAGCGGATGTTCGCTGGGGGCAAAGAGCGTCAGTTGGATGTCGCCCGTCTTGCGGGTCTTGCCGCGGCGGGCGATCTTCGCGCGGCCTTCGGCGTCGAGGTGCTCGGCTTCGAGCTGGGAGAGGATGTCCTTGCTGCGTTCGACGACCTCCTTGGGCACGCCGGCCAGCCGGGCGACGTGGATGCCGTAGCTCTTATCCGCCGCGCCGTCGGCGATCTTGTGCAGGAAGACGACCTCCTCCTGCCACTCGCGGACCGCCACGTTGAGGTTCTTCACCCCGGTGAGCGATTGCTCCAGGTCCGTAAGCTCATGGTAATGGGTGGCAAACAGCGTCCGGCAACCGATGTGCCGGTGCAGGTATTCGACCACCGCCCAGGCCAGCGAGATCCCGTCGTAGGTGCTGGTGCCGCGGCCGATCTCGTCGAGGATCACCAGGCTCCGCCGGGTGGCCGTGTTCAGGATCCGGGCGGTCTCGGTCATCTCGACCATGAAGGTGCTCTGGCCGCGGGCCAATTCGTCGCTGGCTCCTACGCGGGCAAAGATCCGGTCGGCGATGCCGAGCGTTGCCTCGCGGGCGGGGACGAAGCTGCCAATCTGGGCCATCAGCGTAATCAGGGCAACCTGGCGGATGTAGGTGCTCTTGCCCGACATGTTCGGGCCGGTGATCAGCAGGATCGTGCCCGACTCGC
>CAZUAM010000423.1:0-6570 GCA_964618095.1 uncultured Planctomycetaceae bacterium
CGGAGTCGTACGCATCGGGCTCGTAGGAGTAGTCGGCCTCGTCGGTTTCCTCGTACCTGGAGTGATACGGATCGGACTCGTAGGAGTAGTCGGCCTCGTCGGTTTTCTCGTACTCGGATTCATACTCGGCTGACTCGGACCAGGAGTCGTGTTGGTAGGCGTTGTCATCCTCGGTGGCCGCGTCCGCGGCGTACTCATCGTTTTGGCTCGCGTAGCCGTACTCGTGCTCATTCTCCCATTCGGACTCGGAGTCGGCGTAATCGTAGGTGTAGTCATCCTCGTCGGCATCCGGCGTTTCAGCGACCTGTTCTTCGTCGGCCTCCTCTTCTTCCAGAGAGGAGTACTCGGAGCCGCCCTGATTGGAGTATCCGTACGCGTTGTCGACGTCTTCGCTGGTATCCGCGCGGAGTCCCTCTTCTGCATAATCGCAGCCGGATTCGGGCTGATTCTCATCGGCATCGGCGACGGGGGGGCCGTCGTCGCTGAGCGAGCCGGATTCGTAGCAGGCTGTCGTCCATGGCTGCTCGCCGCCGATGGAATCGTGCTGGCGCGAATCCGCAGCGTCTTGGCAGTGGGCCGCCCCTTCGAAAGTGTCCGTATGGGTTGATTGTTCGGGGCCTAGGTCGGCGGCCACCCCTACTCGGCCGTCGGCGGGCCCAAGTGCGATCACGGCCGCGGCTAAGATGGCCAGCAGCAGTGAGAACGCAGCGCGAGAGCACCTCATGTCTCCATTGTCCTCCCGGGAAAAACCCGATCTGAGTGAGTAAGAAAGTAACGGTTCCATAACGCGCCCCGTCCGTTTGGACGTGGTGGTTCGATAAGGGTATCGGAGAGCAAAGTTTGGGATCATTAGGTAATAAACGTGTCCTCGGGGATATGGCGAGCTTTGAGGCTTTGACTAACTACCGTGCTTGGAATGGTCTTGTCAACCTTACGGAGATAGTGGTGAGATTCCGGCTTCGACGTTTATGAATTGAAACGATTTTTATCCCTGGCGTTGGCAAGATAGGAAATATACTGGAACTTTGATGAAGGAACCGGCCTTGGCCGAAAAGTCAAGTCAGCAGACAAAGGAAACCACTGCGAGCGCGGAATCCCTAACCCGGATTATTTATAGGGCCGCCGTCGGGTAGGTATTCGCGTGCCACGGCTGTGTCAGCCGTGCTCCAGACTTGCCGGTTTACCCAGGGCAGCACGGCCGACACGGCCGTGGCACGCCTATGAATAATCCGGGCTGATGAACAGACTCCGCGTTTTTCCGGGCCTGGATTCATGTTTCGCTGCTCGCCCCTGCTTCCCGACCGGTGCCCCTGCCCTCTGTTCCCTAACCCCTGGCTTTTGGCATTCAAACCCGGCTTGCGGGGAGTTATACTTGCGGCGCGCCCTACCACGGTTCGGTGGTTTCCGGCGGTCGGAACTGCGAATACGCAAATCCTCTCAACCGGCCTGAATGCAGATGTTTCCGGCCCCCTGGCATCCCTGGATCAGTTTGTCGGTCACCGCGGTGGTTTTTCTGGCCATGTGGCGGCGTGGGGGACCGACCGATCTGCTTTTCCTGGGGGGGCTGGTGGTGGTGACCGTGTGCGGGGTAATCGAGCCCGAGGACGCCCTGGCAGGCTTCGCCAATCCGGCCGTGATCACTGTGGGGGCGTTATTTGTGGTGGCTGCGGGGCTGCGTTCGACGGGGGTGCTGGACCAGGTGGGCCAGCAATTACTGGGCAGGACGCGGACGGCCGGCGCCGCCTTGGTTCGTCTGACCTTCGCCGTGCTGGGGTTTTCTGCCTTTATCAACAATACCCCCGTCGTGGCGATGTTCGTGCCGGTCGTCCTCGACTGGTGCCGCAAGCGCGGACTTTCCCCCTCCCGGCTGCTGATCCCGCTGAGCTACATGGCCATCATGGGCGGGACTTGCACGCTGATCGGCACCAGCACCAATATTATTGTCAATGGGTTGTTGGAGGAGCGGCGGGTCAGTGCGGAACGGGAGGGCCTTTACACGGCGGACTTTCGCCAGCAGTTGAGAAACATGACGCTGTTCGAGATTGGCAAGGTGGGCTTACCCTGCGCAGTGATCGGGGGCTTGTATCTGTTGCTGGTAGGCCGCCGTCTGTTGCCCAACCGCACCGAATTGATCGAGCAGCTTGATGAGCAGCGCCGCGAATACCTGGTCGAAATGCTGGTCCAGCCCGAGTGTCGGCTGATCGGTAAGACGGTGGAAGAGGCCGGCTTGCGGCACCTGCGGGGATTGTTTCTGGTGGAAATCGACCGCGAGAGCGAAATGATCGCGCCGGTGACACCCAAGGACCTGATTCGCGCCGGCGACCGGCTGGTTTTTACGGGTGTGGTCACCACGATCGTGGACCTGGAGAAGATACCTGGCCTGGTGCCGGCGGGCGACGTGACCTATGAGATCCACCCGCTGGAGCGACGGCTGCGGCATCTTTCGGAAGCCGTGCTTTCCAGGTCGTCCCCGTTGATCGGCCGCACGGTGCGCCAGGCGAATTTCCGTCAGCGTTACAACGCAGCGGTGGTGGCGGTTCACCGCAACGGTGTCCGGCTGCGCGGCAAGATCGGTGCCATCGTGCTGGAGGCCGGCGACACCCTGTTGTTGCAGACCCGGACCGAATTCGCCAGCCGCTTCCGCCACAGCAGCGATTTTTACCTGGTTGCCAGCGTGGAAGGTTCTCAGTCCAGGCGGCACGATCGGGCCTGGCTGGCCGTGGTGCTGCTCTTGGCGCTAATCTTCTGGCTGAGCACGAGTTGCATCAGCCACGGCGGACTGCTGGGCGGGCTGGGCTCACCGGCCATCCCGGCGGTGGCCATCGCGGGTTTGATGATCGTGGGCCGTTGCCTGCCGGTGGCCGAAGCCCGCTCGGTGATTGACCTCCAGGTGCTGGTGACCATCGCGGCCGCCTTGGGGTTGGGGCGGGCCCTGGATGAAAGCGGCGCCGCCAAGTCGATCGCCGAGTTTCTGGTGGGCAGTGTGGGCAGCCACCCCTACCTCTTGCTGGTGGTGCTCTACGTGCTCACGGTGATCTTCACCGAGCTGATCACCAACAACGCCGTGGCGGCCATTCTGTTTCCGATCGGCGTGGCCACGGCCGCCGCCGGCGGTCTGAGCCCACGCCCCTTTGTGATCGCGGTGGCCATGGCCGCCTCGTTGAGCTTTCTCACGCCCATCGGCTACCAGACGAACCTGATGGTGATGGGCCCCGGCGGATACCAGCCCCGGGATTACCTGCGGGCCGGCTGGCCGCTGGCCCTGCTGGTGGGGGCGGTGGCCTTGTTGCTGATCCCGGTTTGGTGGCCGTTCGAGCTGCCCCTGGCGCCCTGACCTCGCCTCCCCGGCCGGAATTGCGTATGATTTCCAGTAGATGGAATGCGTCAATCTGGGAGGTGCCTGTCATGAAGAAGATCATCTTGCTCTGTACCTTTTGCGCCGGGTTGGGGGCCTTACTGGCCATCGGCCTGTATGATCCCCCCGAGACCGAACCGATGACCGTCGCCCAGGAGGCGGGCGAGGGGGGACCGGTGCGGGTTTCTATCGGCTCGTCGGCGCCGGCGGCGCCGCGGACTGAATCCCAAGGATTCGACGAGCTGACGCCGGAGGAACGCGTCAACGTGAGTGTCTATGAGAAGGCCAACCGAAGCGCGGTCAATATCATGACCGAGAGCGTGCAAGTCGACCGGTTCTTCATGCTGGAGCGGACCTCCGAGAGCGAAGGCAGCGGCACGGTCATCGACCGAAAGGGACACGTCCTGACCAATTTCCACGTCGTCGACGGCGCCCGCGAAATCCAGGTTACCCTCTACAACGGCAAGACGTTTGACGCCCGGATTGTGGGCCTGGACCCGAGCACCGACGTGGCCGTGCTGAAGATCGACGCCCCGGCCGAGGTGCTTCATCCGGTCAGCTTCGGCAGTTCCACCGGATTGAAGGTCGGCCAGCGGGTCTTTGCCATCGGCAACCCCTTCGGGCTGGAACGGACGCTTTCGACGGGCGTTGTCTCCAGCCTCAACCGCTCGTTGCCCAGACGCGGCCGGTACGGCACGATCAAGTCGATCATTCAGATTGACGCGGCGATCAACCCGGGCAGCTCGGGCGGGCCGCTGCTGGACAGCCGGGGACGGATGATCGGTATGAACACGGCCATCGCCAGCAAGACCGGGGAGAGCGCGGGGGTGGGCTTCGCCATCCCTGTCAACACCATCGCCCGCGTAGTCCCCCAACTGATCGAAAACGGTCGCGTCCGCCGGGCCGAAATCGGGATCACACGGGTCTTCCAGACGGAGCACGGGCTGCTGATCGCCACCTTGGCACAGGGCGGGGCAGCGGAACGTGCCGGGCTGCGGGGCCCGAAGATCATCGAACGCCGCAGGCGCCAAGGCCCCTTCGTCTACAAGTATCAGACCATCGACCGTTCCGCCGCCGACCTGATCGTGGCCATCGACGGCAAACCGGTCCGCACCGGCAACGACCTGCTCGACACCGTCGAGAGCAAGAAACCCGGTGATCAAGTGGTCGTTACCGTCATCCGCGACAAGCAGGAGAAGCGCGTTCCGGTCCGGCTGGACGAGGACGAGTAGGCCCGGATTCGCCGTCCGGAATTCGGAATTCAACGGTGAGGAATGTCCTCAGTTCAGCAGAAGGCCCAACTCGTCTGAAGTTGCGTAGGTCAGGCTCTGCCTCACATCACGGAAATCGCGTTCTCTCAGATGCTGTCAGGCAGAGCCTCACCTACGGGACTTCGCAGAGGCAGAACGTCCCGGTTGGCCCGCTCGCATTCGCTTCTCAGGCGCCGCTACCCCCCTGGCACTTCCCACTTGTCGAGTCGAGACTGCGCGACCAGGAATCTCGCACGTCCACGCTTGAAGATACGGAGTTTGCGCCCCCGCTCCGGTTTGCGGATGGTCAGACTCTGCTGATCAGCAGAGAGGTCCACGAGATCCGCAATCTGTTTGGGGTCAAGCAGGCACGTGTGCATCTTTCCGTCGGACGGGTTCCTTCTGGCGCAGACCAGTGCAACAAAAACCGGGCGATTCCGCACGGCCGGATTCATTTGGCGCAACTGGTTGCGGCTGAACACGAAGCTCCACGAGGTACCTCCACCGTTCCGCGAGACAGCGCGAGGTGACTTACTGTGGCTCACGAGAAGGTCCACGCTGTCGTTGAGCGTGTACGTAGACCAATTCTCATTCGGACGGGTCTCGATCAACCGGAGCGCCACTGGCTTTTCAGAGCGCAGCAGTTTGGTGAGCACCGCTCCGTGGAACAGCTCGAACTCTTTGACCGCCATAGCTGGTGTCCTCCTGAAAAGTAAAAAGGGTCTAAAAAGGGTCAGCCGTTAACGTTCAACTTTCGCCAACGGTGGAGGAATGTCCTCAGTTCAGCAGAACGCCCAACTCGTCTAAAGTTCAAAGTTAAAGCCTGCCCCTTGCCCTGAATCTCGGCCAGTTCTCTGTCGGGCGAATCTGTCCTTTCTCCGCCCATCGACTCTTCTGTCTGGCATCTAGAGATAGTCGCGGTTCTTTGAGCCCAAATGCGGTACGATACGTCTCTACTCGTCAGCGATGTGTACCGCCTCAAGCAACTCTCCCGTTGCCACGAAGTCCGGGAAGACTTCGATTGTTACCTGATCAGGGTATACATCCTCGTCTATTTCATCCTCCGGAGAGCTCCACCAGTCTGTTTGATATCGTTTGAATCTCTTCACCTGGTCTATTCTTGCCACAACTAGGTAGTCTGGGTCTCTAGCAAACCGTGAAAGTTCATCGCGAGTCTCTTGCGCCACCCTCAGGAATTCCCTGGCGTCCCGTTCACTAGCAGTCAATTGAGTGTGTAGAATCTTGCCCTCCCATCTATCCGAATACCAAGGAGAGTCTTCAAGGTAACATCGGAATTCAACAACGATACCACGCTGCGTTTTCTCCACGTCCTCCAAGTAGCCTTTGAATACAACAGGCCCTTGCGCGTTAGTGGCGAAGAAGCTCTGTACTTCATAAGTAAACGCACTCTCTCCCAGACTCTCAGGCGGAAAACGGACAGCGTTGTGCTTCTGCGACAGATTCTCTGCCAAGAGAGCTTCTTTTGTTTGCCTTTCTGCAAGCAATTCTTCAGGTGATGGTTCGCATCCCGGCACGCACAAAGCACAACAGACCAGGACGATAGGAATAGACCACGGAAAGCTCTCAAATCCGTACCTACATCTGCACTGCATTGGTTCTTCCTCGCCTCGCTAGGGTTCCACCGCTGTGCGCAACGACCTGCCTATTCACACCGAGTCGAAACGCAAGTTCTCCCGCTTTGCCAAATAGAACATGGCCACGACTGGCATGGATATGGGAAAGTGCCGACGGAACGTGTCAACTGGTTTAAGACAACGGCGGTACGAAATTAGTATCGCCGGGGAGTTGTAGCATATAAAAAGGGTCAGGGTTTAACTTTCAACTTTCGCCAACGGTGGAGGAATGTCCTTAGTTCAGCAGAACGGCCAACTCGCCTAAAGTTCAATTAAGCCTCCTCACCAGAATTCGTGGGTGAATTCGGGCTCGGGGAGGTCTCCGAGTTGG
>CAZUAM010000424.1:0-6569 GCA_964618095.1 uncultured Planctomycetaceae bacterium
TCTCGGTGCCCATGTCCAACACGTTCTGGGCGTAGCCGAGGGCCTCGAAAACGAACACGTAGGCCTCGAACGCGTAGCGGCGATCCTCTTGCAGCAGCTTGGTGATCGGATGGGAAGGGTCGAGCATGGAGGCAAGGACCAGTCGTCCGTCGGGCTTGAACTGTCGGGTGCGTCCGGGCAGCCAACTCGAGTTGGACCGACGACTGGAAATTCGGGGTTAGGTGTCCATAGTCAAGGGTCGGGGGGTAGTTGGGTCGCTAAATCTCTTTCTCAGGGCCACTTGGCAGAGGGGAGGCCTGCTGCACGTCGACCAGGATCCGGCGGCGGTCTTCGGTGACCACCAGCACTTGCCCGGTCAGGATCTCGTGGCCGATCACCTTGGCCCGGCCCTCCGGTGTGATCACGGGTGAGCCCAGCGGGGGCAGCTCCTTTTGGATCGCTTCGTAGGTCTCGTACTCGTACCGCAGACAACACTTCAGCCGCCCACATCGCCCGGAAATCTTGGTGGGATCGAGTGTGGCCTTCTGCAACTTGGCCATTTTCATAGAGACCGGCGGCATTTGCGACAGGTGGCTGTTGCAGCAGACCGGCTTGCCGCAGTCCCCGTAATCGGCCAGCAGCTTGGCCTCGTCGCGGACGCCGATCTGGCGCATTTCGATCCGGGTCTGGAATTCGCCGGCCAGCATCCTGACCAGTTCGCGGAAATCCACCCGATTATCGGCCAGGTAGTAGACCACGATCCGTTCCCCGCCGAAGATATGCTCGACGTCGACCAGTTGCATCTGGAGGCCGAGTTTCTCCACGAATTGCTGACAGACCTCCAACTCGTGTCCCGCCTGGTCTTCGATTTGGGCGACCTCGTGTGCATCCTCCGGGGTCATCTGGCGGAGAATCTGTCCCTCGGCGGGGTCCCGGATTCGCTCAACCGCGTCCTGGCTGCCCGGGCAAAGGATTTGGCCGGTTTCCAGGCCGCGGTCGGTTCGCACGATGACCTTTGCCCCCCGTTGGTACTGGTTGCCGTCGGCGGCCGCGAAGACCCCCAAGAACCGCATCGCCCCGTATCGGACAATGTATTCGGACATGAACGGGCAACCACCGAGTACGAGATGCTGCGTCTTCCCGGAGAAGGGTTTCCAGGCCCCGCAACAAAGGTAAGACCACAAACCGCCCAACCATACTACTATACCGGCCGGGCCGAGTTGCGGAAAGGGATTTGCGGCGGCAACCCGTCAGCGGGGTTGTACGAAGAAGTCCGCGTCGAGTTGGTACGGCACGCCGCCCGGCGCGGTCTCGTCCACCCGAAACTTCCCTCCCACCCTGATCGGGTGGGTAGTGTACGTCGCCTCCAGGTCGCCCTCCAGGCTCACGCGGATGATCTCGGTGGGCTTGGGATTCGGGGCGCAGAAAGGACAGTTGGGGATTGCCGGGCAGAGGAGAAAGGTCTTTAGGCGGGTCGGCTGCCGACCCGGGTACATGTACCCCTTGATGCCCACCTTGTTGTTCCGCACGTCGTCATACTGTCGCTCGTAGGCCCCCGGGGGAATCCGCTCGCCCGGCACGTTTGGATCCGGCTGGAGCATCTCATACTCGATCCGCTCGTAGCCATAGGGAAACTCCTTTGCCCGGGCGGACAACACCAGGCCACACCCCAACACGCCAAAGGCCACGGAGAGCACGATCCCGGCCCAAGCCAACGCTACCCCGCTCAGCTCCTCCGGGACCTCTCTGATCCGCTGCAAGGCGATATACCCCGTGAGGATTCCCACCGCCGGAATCAGCCCCAGGGCCCAATGCCAGACTGCCAGCGCGGAGAGCACGCCGAAGGCCAGGCTGGCCACGGCCATCGCGCTGATCGCGCGATAACGGCCGTATTCCCCTTCGTCGTGTTGACCATTCTGGTTGGTCGAGCAAGAATCCAGTGAGGTGCTCATGGCGTGGCGGTCAATGATCTGGCAACGTCAGTCCGGTAAGCAGTCATGGCGGGGAGATAGCCGACCAGGGAAGCCAGCACGATCAGCCCCGGTATCAAGATTAGCTCAATCGGGCGGAACTGCAACAGGCCTACGGCTACGCCCGTCTGCTCGACGATCACCGGCGCCAGCAGTCCGATCAATCCGTGGCCCAGCGCCAACCCCAGTGCTCCCCCGCCGAGCGAGAGCAGAATCGACTCCATCAGGATCACGAGCATCACGGTCAGGCGGCTTGCGCCGAGGGCACGCATCACGGCGATTTCGTGACGCCGCTCGCTCATCGAATTGTAGATGCTGACCATGATCCCCAGCCCCGCTACCACGACAATCAGCACCGCCATCAGCAGCAGGACCAACTCGATGTTGCCGACGATGCCTTCGAAGAGTTCGGCAATCACGGTGGAGGGGGTAGCGGCCTGGGCCACCTTGCCGTCTTTGATTTGCCTCTGTAGCAGCAGGGTTCGTCCCGGCTTGCTCCGGTCTACACAGACCAGAATCGCCGTGACCGCCCTTGAGGCGTGGGCGTCGGTTGCTTGATGGTCGTGATCCTGCGCGCCGGCGTCGCCGCCTTTTTCCCGGGCATGGATCTGATAGAATCCTTCCATGTTGACAAACAGGGCTCGATCATTGGGCGTGCCGGTATGCTTGAGGATACCGACTACGGTGAATTCCTGCTGGTGATAGGGGGCTCCCTCGGCCACCCCGTGGCGGGCCTTGAACTTCCCGCCGCGTTTCAAGCCGGTCTGTTTGGCCACGGTCGAGCCGATCACCGCATCGAACGGGTTCTCCGTCTTGAAATTCTCCCCCCCCTCGACGAACTCGTACTTCTTCCCGCCGAGGTACACGAGCTTGTCGAACATGTCCGGCACGGTGCCGACTACCGGGAAGTCCCGGTAGCTATGGCCCATGCAAATCGGGATGGCCGCTTCCACGTCCATCGCGAAGCGGCCATTGGTAAACTCTTCATAGTAGCTGTACGGGATGTTCCCAATCGGCTGCCTCAAGTAATAAACGGCGTTGAGCACCAGTTCCAGTTCGCCGCCTTTGGCACCCACGATCAGGTCGTATCCTTCGCCGCCGCGGTGAAACGCCTGGTAAATCACCGCATAAACGACCAGCACGGCCACCACCAGGGCCACGCCCAGGCCCATCGAGACGGCCGTCAGGGCCGAGGCCAGGCGCCGTTGTTGAATGCTCCGCCAGGCAATCTTCACGAGACTCATCAGCTTGCCGCCACTTGGTTGATCTGTTCCAGATGATCGATGCGTTTGAACTGTCGGGCCACTTCAGGCGAGTGCGTGACCAGGACCAAGGCCACGCTCTCTTCCGCAGAGGTCTCCCGGATCAGATCCAGCACCTGCTGCTGGCTACCCGAGTCAACGTTGGCCGTCGGCTCGTCGGCCAGCACCAGCTTCGGCCTGTTGGCTAGTGCCCGGGCGACCGCCACCCGCTGCTGCTCGCCGACCGAGAGCATGGCCGGTCTGTGCGTCATCCGGTGGCCAAGTCCCACCCGTTCGAGGACTTGCCGTGCCCGAGCCTTATCGGGCCGACCTCGGGCAAACCGCATGGCCAGAAGCACGTTCTCCAGGGCCGAGAAGCCGGGCAGGAGGTTGAACGTCTGAAAGACGTAGCCGATCCGCTCCGCCCGGAAACGATCGCTCTCGGCCTCCGAGAACAGCGTAATCTCCCAATCGTCGACCCGCACCCGGCCCGAGTCCGGACGGCTGATCCCGGCGATCACGTGCAGCAGGGTGGTCTTCCCCGATCCGCTGCGGCCGACCAGCACCATCTGCTCGTCGGCGGCCACGTGGAATTCGGCCATGTCCAGGATCGGCAATTGCGTGCCGTCCGGCTGGGAAAACGATTTCTTGACGTCCTTCAGGTGCAGCATCAGAGATAGGCGTGGCTGGTGGAAAGGTGACCGAGCCGGTGGTTGCGAGAAGGGCCGGGAGGATGTAGGGAGGGCCTATAGGACCTCTACGATTTCTTCAGGGTTTTGGTTCGCGTGCGGTCGCCCCTCCGCGTCGGAAAGGCGGCGGCCATGATCCAGCTCACTCGGGGGTCCAGATCTTCTTTTCGTCGCCGGGCTGTTGGCTGTCGGGCGTCCAGAGTCGTCTCGGCTCGGTCCCCGTCTCGCCCTCGGCGGCCATGGGCGGCTCCGCTCGGGGAGGCGGCGGGATGGGGGTCCCGTCGGGGCGAATCACGCCCACACTCACCAGGAACCGCGTCAACGCCTCGGCCACGCCCGGCTCCTCGATGTGACTGTCTTGGAGGTGCGCGACCAACCGCTGGAGGTGGCCGGCCTCGCCCCGGGCAAAGCGGAACGTCAGTTCCATCAGGTCCCAAGAAGCGGAAGACAGCCCGGCCGACTCCGAGGCGCTCCGCCCCTGCTCGATGTACTGAAGCGCCTTCTCCGAATCCTTTGCCATTTCGGCCAGGGTGCGGTAGGAGCGGAGTTGCTCCGCGCTGCCGGCAAGACTGGTCCGGTCGAGAATGGCCCGGGCGAACTTCTCCATGGCTCCTGCGGCGGCAAACGCCACCGCGCGGCGGTATCCCACACACAAGGCCTCGTCGGAGGCCTTCTCGACCATCACCCGCCACAGCCGCACCAGCGGCACGCTCTCGACCTTCACCTCGTCGGGATCGATCGGCTCCAGGACCGGCAGGCCGAGCTGGCTCCGCAACAGGTTGAAGTCAAATTCGCCCGGCGCCGACTCGTTCCAGGACTGTAGCACCATCACGGCCGCCAGGAGCTTCACCCGGCGAGACTCGTCACCGGAGACCTCGCCGGCGGACTTGCCGTCGAAAACGCCCAACTTCAGTTGCGGCCAGCGGTTCAACAAGGCATCCCGGGTGTGGGCCGCGGCCAGCGGTTCGAACTGCTCGCGCGTAACATTCCTGGGCAAGTGCCATCTCCGCTGGAGCAATTGTTGACTGGCCGACGTCCGTGCGATCACCTCTTCTTCCGCCAGGTCCGGATCGAAGGCGTCGCCGGCAGTCTCCTGAAGCAGCGTCTTGAGCTGCTGGAGATCTCCCCGCGTCACGCCGATCACCTCCAACCGCGCTTCGCGATCCGTTTGGCGACCGTAGAGCATCGCCTGGCCAAGGAGCCGGGAAACGGTTTCCAGGCTGAGGTCCTCGGCCCTCTCGGCGATGGGGCCATCGAGTATCAGGTAGGCCGCTCTGGGGGGCGGGCCGTCCTCCTCGCCGAGCGAAGAGGGATCCAGCGGAATCTCCACCACCCGCGATTCCAACGCCAGCCCGGCCTGGAGATGCTCGATGTCCTTGATCGTCCAGGTGCCGGAGAGGATCTCCAGCGGATCGCCCAGCGGATCGTCCCCCAGGAGCATCGCCAGGGCTTCGGCCTCGACGGCGTCTTCCAGAGGGGTCTCCGTGGCGGCGAACCTTTGCAGGGCTTCGATGCAGCCGGTGTTGTCGGCCAGCCAGCCCCGGAGCGTCGCCAGGTTTCGCCAGATCGTGGGCGAATCGGCTACCTCTTCTGCCAGGGCGGCGAGCTTCTCGGCGGTCCCCTGCCAGTGGCCCGATACAAGCGGCGCGACCGCCTCCTCGAACCGGCCTTTCCAGAGTGCGTCGGCCGGGCAAGGCGCCACGATCGGATCGTCCTTCAACAGCAGCGGGACATTGGCCGAGCGGTTCAACTCGATCAACATCTCCACGGGCTGCTCATCCTCTCGATGGATGGCCGTCTGGAGCTGCAGCATCGCACGGCCGGCCAGCCACTGGCCCTCGGACAATAAGACCTGGGCGACCATACCGATGGCTTCGTAGACGCGGCTTTGGATCCCTCCGACGCAGGCGGCCAGCGCCCGCTGCAAGGTTCCCATCGCCGCAGGGCCGCCTTGCTCCGCGGCGGTTGCGATGGCCAACTCGGCCAGGGCGGTCGGGTTGTGGGGATGCTTCTCCACGAAGCTGGCCGCGTTGGCCTGGGCCTCCTCCCACTGGCCCGTGGCCCGAAACAGCATCGCCTTGATCGCCAACAGACACGCCCGGTCCGGCTCCCGTTGCTGAAGACGCTCGATGTGGCTGAGGCAAGCCAGGTTCTGTTCCCCTTCCAACATCCGCTCGATTTTCTGCAACTCGCCAAGCAAGTCGGGACAACAGAACTTGATCTTCTTGCCCGTGCCGCAGGGGCAAAGGGAATAGGCGTCCAGGGGCATTGCCGCAACTTTCGGTTAGATGCGAAAAAACAGACCACGACCCAGCCGGGCCGATAAAACCGCGATCCATCCTATCACGGAGTCCGGCCCGAGGGCAGGGGGGAGCGGGGGATCACAAATCACCACTGACCAATGGTCAACGGGGCGGGAACCGTGAGACACCCGGCCGTCGCCGGCTCGGCAGCCCCGTTTCGTAGGGATTACTCATGAGCGTGCCACGGCCGTGTCGGCCGTGCTGCCCTGGGTAAACCGGCAAATCTGGAGCACGGCTGACACAGCCGTGGCACGCGAATACCTACCCGACGATGGTCTTATGAATAATCCGGATTAGCGGTCGTCGGCCTGGTTTAGCGGTTGTCGGCCCCGTTTAGGCGAGGGGCGGCAAGGAATTTACCGTCGGATTGGGGTTGTCGTCTTGTTG
>CAZUAM010000425.1:0-6554 GCA_964618095.1 uncultured Planctomycetaceae bacterium
ACGTCGTGCGTGCGCCGGTTGCCGATTTGGTGAAACGAAAGCCAGCGGGCCTTGTCCAGGTGGCCGAAGTTCCGCAGCGTGGAAGGATTCGAGTTGGTCCCGGCCAGGGTCCCAAAAGGCGGCCGCCCGTACTTCTCGATCACCCGGTTGGCCGCCAGGTTCCAATCCCGGGCCGGGATGCTTCGCCCGGGCGAATCGAAATGGATCGGACTGAACAGGCAGATGTTGGCCTGATAGCGGCTCCAGACGTACTGGACGTATCGCGTGTAGGAATCCGGCCAGCGGTGAAAGCCTTTCCAGCCCTGTCCGACGTCGCGGCGGGCGACCTCGATAAACGGGACGAAGCCTTGAGCGTTCAGGTAATCGATCTTCTTGTCGAGCGTCTCGAAGTACTTGGGGTTGATTCGGTCCAGGTCCGGGAAGTGTTTTTCATGGCCGGGAATCTTGCCGGGAAACAAGAAGGCACGCTCGCCGGCTTCGTTGTGCATGTCCTTGGCGCTTTTGGTGCCGGCCTGGCGCCAGGCAGAGCGCAATACCGTGCCGTCGTCCATCGTCCACGTGGAGGGCTTGCCGTCGTTGGCCCAGTTCGGGAAGGCGGCGATCATGGCAATACAGTTGAAGCCCTGCTTGCGGCGGAAACGGACGTAATCCTTCAATCCGGCGGCGGGGCCGATCGAGCGCGGTCTGTCGTCGTCGTACCACCGGTAGCGGAAAGTGGGAACCGACCACCACGTATCGCCCAGCAGGAAGAACGCCGTCCCGTCGGAATACTCAAAGGCGTGACCGTTCGAAGTCGGTCGGACCATCCCCCGGCGGCAAGGATTTTGCAGCTTCTCCGCCTCAGACCAGGCCACCGCGGTGAAGCTTCCGGTCTTGCCGCGGAGCCCCGGGTCGGGCCGGTTGGCCCCGCTGCGCCAAGTCCATTCTCCGGGAGAATTGGCCATCACCCGCACTCGGAAGGTGCCGCCGCCGGCCCAGAATCCGTAGCAGCGCTTGTTGAACTTGGGCCCGGTCAGCTCGACCCAGACCTCGACGTCCTGGTAGGGATTCCCGTGGGAGCTCGCGGCCTGTAGGGTAATCTCCACCTTTTCCCACACGTGACGAACCGCACCGGAGGCCGTTTCGACGGCTCCCAAGGAAACCGTCACGATCAGCAACGAAGTCACCCGTCGCATTACTCGATCCCGGAGCGGTCCCGGAAAAAATGCCGTCGTCTGGTGCATGATCTCTCTCCTGCTCGGTTTGGTGCCGGCCGCAAGTCGCTATTCGAACCATCCCGTGCCGGGCGCCAGGTGCTTGCGGCAGACCTCCTCGTTCAGTTCCACGCCCAGGCCGGGCTTGTTGGGGATTTCCAGGTATCCGTCTTTGTAGATCGGGCCGTCGCGGCGGATGATGTCCTGCCAGTGGGGCAGCTCCACGCTGTCCGACTCCAGGGCCACGAACGAGCGGATGGCCATGCAGGCGTGCCCGGAGGCGATCGTCCCCACCGGCGAGCACATGTTGTGGCAGAGCATGTTCATGTAGTACAGGTCGGCCCAATCGGCGATCTTCTTCGTCTCCAGCAGTCCGCCGCATTTCTGGGCGTCGGGCTGGATGATGTCGCAGGCCTGCTTTTCGATAAAAGGGCGGAAGCTCTGCCGGGTAAAGAGGTTCTCGCCGGTGGCGATGGGGACCTTGCTGGCGGCCGTAAGCCGGGCAAATGCCTCGGCGTTCTCCGGCGGCATGGGGTCTTCCAGGAACCACAGGTTCAGGTGCTCGACCATCTGGAGGAACCTGAGCGCGTCACGCGTGTTGTATCCCCAGTGAAGGTCCACGCCCAGTGGAAAGTCGGGCCCCAACTCCCCGCGAATCGCCTCCAGGATCTTGACCCAGGCCTTCATGTCCTCCGACGAGAGCGTGCGGTTGATCCGCTCGCCGCGAAAGCGGTTCAGATCGAACTTCATCGCCCGGAAGCCCATCGCCCGCGAGCGCTGCGCCTCGGCGATCCACGGTTTGGGATCGATGGTATTGGGTGAGCCGGTGTCGTGGTAGATCAAGACCTTGTCGCGAAAGCTGCCGCCCAAGAGGACGTAGCTGGGGACGTTGAGGATCTTGCCGGCCAGGTCCCAGAGTGCGGTTTCGATTCCGGCGATGGCCCCGCTCAGCGAACCGAAGCGCGAGCCTTGTCCGATTCCGGCGTCGGACATCTTCTGGTAAAGGTAATCGACTTGCAGGGGATCTTGGCCGATGATTTGGCGCTTGATGCTGTGGACGTGACTGACGATTCCGGAGCGGTTGTAGGCTTCGCCCAGGCCGTAGAGTCCGGAGTCGGTGGTCACCTTCACCAGATGGGCGTGGTAGTAGCTCAGCCTCACCGAGGCGGTTTTGACGTCGCGGATCTTGACCTTTCCCAATTCCGTTTCCGCCCGGGGCGCCGCCTGAAGGATCCGTGGCCGTTCGAGCACGTAGCCGGCCGTCGCCAGGCCGCCGGCAGCGGCCAGAAGTTTTCTTCGAGATAGCATGGGCTTTTCTCCTGATCCTGGTTGGCTGAACCCAAAGGTGGTTGGAAGCACGCCTGCGCGAAAGCGCACCCTATTATAGCAGCTTTGTTGCAGGCTTCCACGCTCCGCACGAGAGCCGGGAAAGTCGGGCCCCGGGACGCGTCGCGCAGCTACGATCTTCCCGGTCTGAGGTCGATCCGCTTCAGTGCCAGGTCCACGAGGAAGATCAATACAGCCGCCGTGAGGAAATAGGGCCAACAGGGCGTGGTTCGCCGGGCAGTGGATTCCGGGGGTGTGAAGACTTCGGCCGGCTGCGGGTTGTAGCGGCCGCCGGTGGTCTCGGCGATCGACCGCAGCAGGTCTTTGTCGGTCGGCCGCAGCCGGAGTTCATCGGCGTAGCCGACCACCAGCCCGCGCCGCCCGGTGTAGATCGGCCGGCCGCGATGGTTGAGCGTTGTTTGGAGCCGGTAGGGTCCGGGCGGGGGCGTGGCAAACTCGGCGGCGTATCGGCCGGGAGCGATTTGCGGCAGCGGCACCTTGTGGCGCTGGTTTTGGGGATCGACGATCTCCAGCGTCGCTTCGGCGCCGTTGATGTACTCGTTCTTGTCGTCGACCGCATCGAGGGTGAGCTCTGCTCGGTCCCCGCTTCGCTCCAGGTGGGCTACAAAGCCCTCGGGCTCGTCTTTTCGCATGGCATGTCGGACCAGTTGGGCCCAGAACGGCCCCAGCCCGGGCCAGTTGAGCCACAACGGTGCCCAACTGTCCTGAACGTTGGAGGTGAATGCCACACTGACGCCCCGGCCGTATGGCCACCAGACCAGGAGCGGGTCACCGTTTTCGGCGGCGAGGACAAGCCGGCTGTTCGGCCTGCCGACGGTTTGGACGTAGCCCAACAGCGGCGGCACTTCCTTGAGTGGGACGTCTCGGAATAGCTCTTCAGCGGCGGCGAGCTGGGGAGAAACAAGCCCCTCGATGATGCCCAGCTTCCCGGCGGCGGTCGCCTCCAGGACGAAAACGCGGGGCACGGCGGCCGCATTCCGGCAATAGTAGTAATGGCCTTTGCCGCGGCGGGCGATGTCTTGCAGCAGTTGCCGGGCGGCCTGCTCGCCCACGGCCACCGTGGAAATCGTGATCCCGGAGCCGGCGATCTCTTTGGCGAGTGTCTCGAAGTCGCCGGGGTGCGAGAGCCCGTCGCTCAGCACGATCATGTGTTTCCGATCGGCAAACGCCTCGTGCAGCGCCAGGTAGGCCTTTTCCATGGCCGGATACAGATTGGTGCCGCCGCCAGCGGTGATCGAGCCGATCTGCTCCAGGATGAGTTGCCTGTCGGAGCACGGTTGCACTCCGCTGGTGACCCAACGGCTGCCGTCTTCAAAGGCGATCACGCCCACTTGGTCGCTCGGGGCGAGCCTTTCGACCGCCTGCCGGGTGGCCTGCTTGGCCAGCTCGATGCCGTCTCCCTTCATCGAGGCGGAGCAGTCGATCAGCAGCACCATGGCCAGGCTTGGCTGGGGCCGGTCCTCCTTGACCTCGCACTGCACCGGCAAGACCTCCTCCAGGACGGTGCCGCGGTAGCCGCCCGCGGTCAGCGCCCGGTCGCCGCCGACCACGATCAGCCCGCCGCCGAAGTCCCGCACGTACTGCCGTGTGGCCTCCATCCGCCCGGCGGCAAGCGACGCGGCCGGGACGTTCGCAAGCATCAACAGTTCGTAGTCTTGCAGGTCGGCGAGCCGATCGGGCATCGCCTCCGGCGGCCGTGTTTCCACGTCGATGTACTGTTGGCTGAGGGCCTCGGCGAGCGGCCGGGCCGAATCGGGCGGGGCTTCGATCAACAGCACGCGGGGTCTTTGGGTAATCAACACCAGGGCCGACGCCCGGTTGTTTTCCGCCAGCGTGTCCCTGAAGCCGTCCACGGCCGCCGTCAGGATGGCCTGCGATTTGCCCGTCAGGACGTGACGGAAGCGGAAGCGGTTTTCGCCTTCTATCACGTGCATCTGCCGGGTGAGGAACGGTTTGTTGGCCTCGAGTAGCCGCACGGTGCCGTTGTCCTCCTGCGTGGACTCAACGACGACGACGACGTAAAACGGCTCGCCCTGCCGGACCTGTGGCTCGGCCTCGACTGCCGAAACGTAGACCTCGTTGTCGGGGCGGCCCGGCAGAGGCACGGTCCAGACCGGCATAGTGGCGGCCCTGGCGGCGGCCAGAGCGTCCCCGGCCGTCTGGTTGCCGTCGGTAAGCAGCACCACGCGGGGCACGTATCCCGACCGAGTAGTCGCTGCGGCCGCCGCGATGGCTGTGGCAACGTCGCTGCCGCGGCGGTTTGCACCCTCGCCCGGCTGGAGCGCGAACGGCAGGCGGGCGGATTGATTGTCGCCGGCGTGCTCCAAGGCTTCGTTGAGGAAGGTCTCGGCTGCCTTGCTCGATGCGTCGGAGATGCTCAGGCTCTCATCGACGGCAAAGACCACGAACAACTGCCGGCCGGCGCTGGTCAGCTCGACGCCACAGAGGGCAACCACCAGCACCGCGACCAGCAACACGCGAACCGCCAGCGACGCAGTCCGCTGCCACGAGGCGAAGCCCGGCAGGCTCCGCCGCCAGTAGTAAACCAACAGCGGCAGGACCACCAGGGCCGCCAGCCGGAACGGTTGTGTGATTTGCCAGTCCATCTCAGCAGACCCACCGCCGTTGGTAGAGACACCACTCCAAGGTCAACAACAACACGCCCGAGGCGATCAGCAGCAGCCAAGGCGGCAGCCCGGGCTGCCGCACCACCCGCTCCGCAGCCTCCGGCGGGATGCCGCCGGGGGCTCGAAGATCGCCTTCGCGCCGGCTGCCCTGCCGGGCCGACAGCGGTTCGTCGTCGCCGCTGACGCCGGCTTCGACGTCTACCGGCGGCACGCCTCTGGAGGCCCGGTTGTCGGCCGGATAGAGGTCGCCGGGGTCGAGTCGGGCGGTGAGTCGGCCGGGCTGCGCAATCGTCTCTTCGAGAACTTGTTGCCAGCGCCCGTTTGCACTCAGGTTGGTCTTCTCCGTCCGAAGCGGCTTGCCGTCGGCGGCCAATTCGAGCCGGCACTCGACCGGCTTGTCGGAGTAGCTGCTCACCTCGGCCAGGATCTGGCACCGTGGCGGATCGGGGATGGTCCGCCGAACCTGCAACCGGGTAATCGCCAGGTTACCGGTCCGTTTGCCCACGCGGATGAGTTCCACGTCCTCCGCCCCGGCCAATTTCGTTGCCCCGTCGAAACAGCCGTCGGTGATCACTTTGATCTCTCGGCGGGGGGCCCCGGCAGGCATCCATCGGGCCAGCTCCACCGCGGCGGCGACGTGTGTCGAGCCGCCGTCCGCGGATACGTCCAGTTCATCCAGCGCCCGTCTCAACACGGTTTGATCGCTTGTCGGGCTGCAAGACACGCCCACCGCGCCGCTGGCGGAAAGGACCGCCATCCGATCGCAGGGGCGAAGTCCGCCAATCAGCCGCGTTGCCGCTTGCCTGGCCTCAGCCAGCCGCGTGGGTTTCACGTCGGCGGCGTCCATGCTGGCCGAACCGTCGATGATCAGCACGATCTGCCGCGGGCCGGGGATTTGCGGGTCGGCCAGGGCGGTGACAATCAGAGTCAGCACAATCAGTTGGACGGCCAGCGAGGCCGGATGCCTCCACCACTGCCAGGCCGACCGGATCGGTTGTTCGGCGAAGACCCGCTCCCAAAACATGCCGGTGGCAACCGGCTCGCGGCGGAGCCGAATCCTCCGCAGATAGAGGATCACGACGGGGACCGCCAACAGTCCCCAGAGCAGCGCCAGCGGGTTAGCGAAGGTCATGTCGTCCGGCCCCGGTTCAGAAAGCCGCGCCCGGTGGTCGCGCCAAAGGGTCGTGAGAACCGCTTGACTACTTCTCCAGGCGCGACCACCGGTCGCGGCTTTATGAATCTGACGTCACAACGGTATGACATAAGCACTTCCGCCTGGTTCCCAAGCTCCGGCTTGGGAACCGCCCTTGTCCGGCCGTCTCCCGCCGCCATTTGGTTCCCAAGCTGGAGCTTGGGAACCAGGGAACGTCCACGACATTGGTTTTCT
>CAZUAM010000426.1:0-6551 GCA_964618095.1 uncultured Planctomycetaceae bacterium
CATCAAGCCGCAGAAGCTACGCTCGGCGGTAATTTAATTCCCGCCGCTCGCCTTACACCAGCGTCTCCTGGAGCCCCAACGGCCTGGTGACCTTCGGTGGCACGAGTGGACAGTACACTAATGAGAATCTGGCTACAAGCGACGGCCCGGCCAACCTTCCCTCCGTCGCTGCCCTATGGGACGACTGGGACTCGGATGATTCCGGCTCTGGCATCTACTACGAGACACGAGGCACGCCTGGAGACCGCCGTTTCATCCTCCAGTGGCACAACTTGGACGGCTACGATTCCTCACCCAGTACCGTGACCTTCCAGACGATCCTCTTCGAAGGGAGCAACGACATCCTGCTACAGTACCGCGACGTCTATTCCGGAAACTCCCGGAACTATGGGGCCAGTGCCACAGTCGGCATCCGTGACCGCGACGGACACCTCAACGGTGAGAACCTCCAGTGGTCCTACAACGCCGGCGTGATCTCCAGCCGCGAGGCCATCCTTTACCGAGTGCCCGAGCCGGCCACGCTGTGGCTGCTGGCCGCTTTTGTCGGCTGTGCGGCGCTTTGCGGGTGGTTTCGCAAGCGCGCTCGCCGACAAGCATAAGGCTCGCCTCGGCCAACCTCTGCACCGCCCCTCCGTAGCGGGGGCCCCCGAGGTTGGCCCGTCGACTGGTGCAAACGATATGGTGGACCGCTGGCCTGCTTGCAGGGGGGTAGCCCGGCGGCTAGGATAAATGCACCGCTTTTCACCATCTGTCGGCAGTTTTTGGCCGGGCGTGATGCCGGTTGCTGCGAGGGCCTGAGCCGGGTACCCCGACTCGTATGCGGAAAAAATCCAGGCCCGGGAGGGACACCGAAATGGCGACATTCAAGACAACCTGTCCTGGGTGCAAATCGACATACAAAGTCGATGACAGCCACTTAGGCAGGAATGCCAGATGCGCGAAGTGCGGGACGAGGTTCAAGATTGAGTCCACGCGGGCTGTTGGAGCTGCGAGTGCGCCCACTGAAAAACCCGCCCCTGTGGGTTTACCTGCCGCGGCGGCGGACGAAGCAAAAGTGCCCGCCGAGTGGAACGTGGGCGATGTGATCCTCGATCTGTATGAGGTGACGGGCATACTGGGCGAAGGGGGCATGGGCAAGGTTTATAAGGTCCACCACCGCGGCTGGAACCTGGACCTGGCCGTCAAGTGCCCCAAGCCCGACTTCTTCCACACCGACCGGCAGAAAGAGAACTTCACCGCCGAGTGCGAGACCTGGATCAAGCTCGGCCTGCATCCCCACATCGTCAGTTGCCACTACGTCCGCACCCTGGGCGGCATTCCCCGAGTTTTCGCCGAATGTGTGGAAGGGGGAACGCTCAAAGACTGGATCGAGTCCGGGAAGCTGTATGAGGGTGGCCCGGACAAGGCGCTGGAGCGGATTCTGGACATCGCCATCCAGTTCGCCTGGGGACTGCACTACGCCCACGAGCACGAGGAGAAACTGATCCACCAGGACGTCAAGCCGGCCAACGTGATGATGACGCCCGACGGCGTCGCCAAGGTCACCGACTTCGGTCTGGCCAAGGCCCGCGCTGTGGCCGGCGAAGTCTCCACCGGCGACCGACAGCAAAGCATCCTGGTCAGCTCTGCCGGGATGACCCCGGCCTACTGCTCCCCCGAGCAGGCCAACAACGAGAAGCTCTCCCGCAAAACCGACATCTGGAGCTGGGGCCTCTCGATCCTGGAGATGTTCACCGGCGGTGTGACGTGGATGAGCGGCGTTGCAGCACTCGAGGCCCTGGACGCCCATGTGGAGATGGATGCCGGGGATGAATCCATCCCCAAGATGCCTGATGCTCTGACTGAACTGCTGCGTCGGTGTTTCCAAGACGCCCCCGATAGCCGGCCGAAGGACATGGCCGATGTTGCCACAACAGTGAAAGTGGTTTACCAGGAGGTTGTCGGCCACGACTGTCCGCGCGTGGAACCTAAAGCAGCCGAACTGTTGGCCGATGCCCTGAATAATCGCGCAGTCAGCATGTTGGACCTAGGCCGAACGGAAGATACCGAGAGACTCTGCGGTCAGGCTCTTCAGGCTGACCCGCACCACCCGGAAGCGACGTACCACCGCGGACTTCTCCTTTGGCGGTCAGGACGGACCACGGACGACGAACTCATACGTCAGCTTGAAGAAGTGGGAAGGTCACGTCCGGACGAGGGGCGCGACAAGTACCTTCGCGCGCGGGTGCACTTGGAACGCGGAGATTGCGAGGCAGCGATTTCAGTCCTGGAGGCATCTGTTGGCTCGACTGATCTGGACCCGGACGTCGGCTCAGAGTTGTCTGTGGCCCGAGGTCGCTTGAACAACTCCAGGAGACTTGCAGCAACTCTAGAGGGACACTCGGCGGCTGTCAGTTCATTATGTGTGAGTTGCGATCAGCCGTTCCTGGTTTCAGGTAGCGGAGATTCGTCACTGAAGATATGGGAGTTGTTCACGGGACAATGCATCCGCACAATAACAGGAGACGGAGGAGCTGTACTCTCACTCTGCCTGAGTGACGACGGCCAGTTCGCACTGTTGGGCCGGGAGAACGGAAACCTCGAGTTCTGGAACATAAGCACCGGGCGGCTCATCCAGTCGCATAAAGCGCATACCACGCGTGTTTTCGCTGTTTCCATGAGCAGCGACTTCCACTATGCCATTTCCGGAGGGATGGATCACAAGGCACGGCTGTGGGATCTTCGGCATGAACGATGCTCGGGCGAACTCGGGTATCATCCTCAAGAAGTCACTGCGGTATGGATGAGCGCGGACGGTTCCAAGGTAGTGACGGCGAGCGGCAGTGATCTTAGGCTTTGGGATTTGCGAACAAATCATGTTTTGCGCGCGTTTGAGGGCCACGATGGTGGAGTGTTATCGATCTGCCTGACCAGAGACCAACGCTACTTGCTCTCGGGATGTGGGGATAGAACGCTAAAGCTGTGGGAGGTGGCTACTGGACGGTGTGTGCGCACACTTCAAGGCCATATGAATTGGGTGACTTCCGTTGGCATGACTCCCGACGGACGTCACGCCGTTTCTGGTGACCGTGATGGGACAATTAGGTTTTGGGAGATTCCGACTGGCCGCTGCCTGCGGACTTTTCAGGGATGTCACCTGGGGGCCAGGGGCCCATGGTGGCAGACTATGGTCGTGTGGATTCGTGACGACGCGAAGCAGGCCTTCTCGGGCGGCGCCGATCACACCGTGAAGATCTGGAATCTGGACTGGGATCTGAAGGCACCGGTTGCTTTGTGCCGTATCTCATCCAGTCGCGAAGCCGCCGAGTCGGAACAAGCATACCAGAAGGCTCTCGATCAGGCGCGCGTGGCTTTGAAGAAGGGGGATGCGGTTGCCTCGGGAGCGTTCATTCGGGAAGCGCGTTCGCAACCGGGCCGCCAGCGCGCACCTGAGGCCATAGATCAATGGTGCAAACTCTACCTTCGGCTTCCCCGCAGGTCCCTAGCCGGTGTATGGCAAGCAAAGGTCTTCACAGGACACACGAGACCTGTCACTTCCGCCTGCATTAGCGCCGATGGTCAACTGGCCCTCTCCGGCAGCGGTGATGCGACCATCAAGATTTGGGATACCGCCACCGGTCGTTGTGAGAAAACGCTGACAGGGCATCGAGACACCGTATTCTCACTTTCGCTGAGCAGGGACGAGCGATTCGCGGTGTCGGGAAGCGCGGATTGGACGATGAAACTGTGGGACATGCAGAGCGGACGGTGTTTGCGCACATATCCACACGGTGCCGCCGTAACCGCGGTGATTGTGCTTTCGGATGGGGCTCATGCCCTATCTGGATCGGCCAGAAGTTTGGGCGACAGCGTCCTCCTATGGCACCTTCATAGTAGGGGTCCTATGCTGGGTTTTAACAACCTCGACCATGTCGTCGAAGCTCTCAGCCTCAGTGCAGACGAACGTGTTGCTGTGTCTGGATCGGGTTACGGAAACATCGACTTCTGGGAGCTCCCTAGCGGAGAACACATTCAAACAGTGCATGACGGCGGGGTTCGGGGGCTGTGTCTGACCCCATCGGGGCGACATGCCCTCTCTGTCGGCCTCCCGAGCACCGTGGATCTGTGGGATGTACATACGGGGACTCTGTTGAGTACCCTTGAAGGTCATTCGGACACGATTCGCGCCGTTTCCGCAAGCGCGGACGGGAGATACGCGTTCTCGGGGAGCAGTGATAAGACGATCAAGATCTGGGACATGCAGTCCGGCCAGTGCTTGCACACGTTACAGGGCCACAGTGCTTCAGTGACATGTCTGGATGTGAGTGCTGACAACCGCTTCTGCTTATCAGGTGGTGATGATTGCACGGTGAGGCTTTGGGCGTTGGATTGGGAATTGCAGGACAGACGAGCGGCCGACTGGGACGAGGGAGCACGATCTTATCTCGAAACTTTCCTTACCTTGCAGACGCCTTACGCGAGCCCTCTGCCCCGGGGTCGCCTCGTGACTACCCAGGAAGTCCTCGCCGCTCTCACGCGCTGCGGCCGACCAGAATGGAGCGCGAATGACTTTTCGCGTGTGATGCACACTCTCGGTTGTGCCGGTTACGGCTGGCTTCGACAAGAGGGTGTCCGGCGCGAACTCGAAAGGATGAGCCATGAGTGGACTGGCCCACCGCCATTGCCAGGGCAGCCCCGTAAGGACGACAGAAACCACGACGTCGCGGGTGAACAATTGGAAGCGAAAGTCGCGTCGCGGATGTCCGGCGCCGGCCAGTCTCTGCAGCCCAATGAGGCGGCTCCGAAGCAGAACCAGCCAGAATCTCCCACAGCCGTTGGCGCTCCTGGTAGCCCACCGGCGCCACCAGCAGCGGCCGGCCGATTCAATGAGAGGCTGCGACAGATCGCAGATCGATATAAAGGGCCTGAACTCACTTCGGACGCGGCCGGAGAGATGTTGGAGTCTGCCAGAGAGATTATCACGCTCGGCCCAGAAGCCGTGCCGTGCTGCATCGAGCTCTTTCGGGAATTGGGCGTGGAAGGTGGCAAGTCCTTGCGCAGCATTCGATTGTCGTCATCGTTGTTGGTTGCCTTAGGCAGTTTCGCGCAGTCAGGGAACGTTATGGCGTCTGAGTTCCTCCAAGGTATAGCGGCTGGCACGATAGCTGAGGGTGAATTCTATCGCCCGGTGGCCAGGGGACTACTGGAGAATGTGCCGCGTGGGGAAGCTGATCCGGTGAAAGTCATCGTTCTCATGGCAGCATGCCGTCACCCCTTCGAACCGATCAGCGCCGGCTTCAAACTTAGCGAGTCTCCCAAGAAGAAGGTCCAGTTGATTGTGTCCCAGGGCCCGAAGGCTGTCGGACCGGCCATCGAAATCTTCCGGGCTGGGAAGGTTGGAGCCCTGGCGGTGCATCAAGCCATTGTAATGATGGCGCTCTTTGAGTTCGCCGTCGCCGGGAACAAGGAGGCTGTTGACTTCATGAGGGAGTTGGCCGAGGGCCGGGTACCGGGCGCTGACGAGACGGACGCAAAGCTCGCTCGCATGTGCCTGAAGCGCGTCCGAACTAGCGACTGCTTCATTGCGACGGCAGCTTGTGGCACTGCGTGTGCCCCGGACGTCGTCCGACTGCGCGAGTTTCGCGACAAGGTGCTGAAGGCCACGTGGGCGGGAAGAACCCTCATGCACGCATATGAGCGTGTCTCACCGGCGTTGGCGGAGCGTATCCGTCGATCTTCGACCGCTCGGGTGGCTGTTCGTAACTGGATCGTCACGCCAGCCAGATGGCTGGCAGATCGAGTGCTGGGCGATCGAAGGGACCCACAATGAACGGGAAGGTGATGTCTTGTGCTCACTGCCAAGCCAGGTAGCCCCAACTCTGGCGCAGTCGCATTGTGACTGCGACGGAACGCAATCCGTAGTTCATCTCACGCATGTTCCACGGGGCGCGGAGAATCGTGCCGAAAACAGGTTCGTCCTCAAAGTTTGACGACAAGTAACACGGAAATGATCGTTGCAGTCAGGCCTGGCCCAGGAGGCTATCGTGGCCAGCATCATTATTACGTGCCCGAAGTGTTCGGCCCGCTATAGCTACGACGTAGCGCACATCGGCCGGCGGGGCCAGTGCAAAAAGTGCAATACGGTCTTCGATGTTGAACCGGGCACCACCCACAAGATAAGCGGCGCAAGTGATGCTGAGCTGGCCGCCCGAATGAGGATTCCACACTTCGAGTGCGATGTTCCGTCCGGCGATGGCCGATGTTCGGACAACAATTGCCCGTGCCCGGAGCTCGTAATTTCGCGCGGCAGCGGATACCTCTACATCGATCAGGGCATCGTTGACTTTCGATGTCGATTCCCCTCTATGAAAGCGGCCGAAGCGGCCATGCAACGACACCTAGCGCAGTTGCGCGCGAAATTGCGGGCCAGCGGCAGCGACCTTGCTGGAGGGTATCGGCTCGGCCCGATCCTTGTTTGTGAAGAAGGCGCTAAGCTTCGGAATCTGGATCTGGTAGTGGCGGGAGCCGACGCAAGATATTGGTGGAACACAGGCAAGGTGCCACTACGGCCA